>NZ_JAQZAB010000104.1:0-44590 GCF_028640915.1 Pseudomonas sp. B3G-3
ATCAATCAAATCGGCGTTCTTGTTTCTGTGTTTCCCGGAATTCCGTGAAGAACCTTTTTTGTGCCTGCACACTCGTGCAATGGTGGCTGTGCGTGGGAGGGCTCGTCCCTGCCGGGTTCCTGTATCTCCGGTTTACCAACCTGCGCGCAGCTGCCACCCATTCGCTTGGTAACGAACGTGGCAGCTCTCACTTTGATATGGGAGTTTCAATCATGTGCGCTATCAAAACCTCCGCAAATCGTGGTCGCTTCAACGGGGTAAAAGGAGGTGAGCTATGAGCACCTCCACCCCCGTCAAAACCCTTGGCTTCGTTACCTTCGGCCCTTGCGGCGACGGCGATCAAACCCTGTTTCGCGTCAACGCCGACGTGCCTCTGCACCAAGCCCTGGAACACGCTTCGACCCTGCTGTACTACGCCAAGAAACTCGCCCTGGATGCGGCGATGGAAGAGCAGGGTGAACGTTACGCCTGGGCCGCGCACTTTCTGGCGGAGATGGGCAAGGCGGTGATCGATGATGTGGGGTTGGGGCTAAGGGAAGAGGAGGTGTTGCAGGTTTAGTCGGTGGAGGATGTTAGGGAGGGCGCCGTTTCTTGGTGGCAGGGAAGCGACGTTTTTAATGGTGGGTGGAATTTGACTACTTTGGCCCGCGGTGATTGGAGGAGATGAGATCCAGAAAAGGCGACTTCTTTACAATACGATTACGCGAGCGAAGGCCGGTGTTTAGTCCTGGTTCAGAGTGCGAGAGCTATGGCCGCCCCTCCATTCATCTAGACCATCATCTCCAGGTCGAGGAAGTTGGGGGGGAAGAAGTCCTCTAGTACATATTTCGGAGTAGTGTTCTCTAGTCGCATGGGAATTAATACTGGACCGATGCAACGATGGAGAAGCTTTTGGCCTATAGTCTATGCTGGTTGAGCCTCCATGTTTCTTATTCTCGGTATTGACCGGTGAGTCCACTCTTGGCCTAAATCTGAAATAGGTTAGGTTGTCAGTCAGCGGAGGATTGCCCGTTCGGCCCGTTTTAAAGCGGTGGTGACTCTTTTTTCCCATTCTGCTGGCAGTTCAATTATGAGCTCTAGTTTGTAAGTTCCAGATGTAGGCTTAGGTGCTACCATTTCCGTCAGAAATTTAGGTATTTTGGCGGTTTGTTCAATTATTTCACCTGCTATGCCAATGAATAGATCACGTACCTCCGAGAAGTCGTCATCTACTCTCGTAAAGCGGACCGACTCCTCCCAAAGCAATGTATTAGAACAAACCTCTCCATAGAGTCTACAAGTGCTAACGATATCAACGTCACTTCCTGCAATGCCGGGTTCGCCCCATGTGCGAGCTAATTCGAAGTTGGTGAGGTTGCCAAAAGCGGCGACAATTAAAAGTATCTCTTGTGACTTGTCAGTGAGCCAAGAAAACGAGTCATCTCTGTCTATACGATGAATAGGCTTCGTATATAGTCCTCGCTTCAATGCATTCCAGCGTTGTATTGTAGGAGCCATTTCAAATCGTAGAACCTCGGCGGTAAGTAAGTACTCCCAGTAATCATCCTTTTCGATAATTAATCGTTCAGCAAGATAGCTCAGTCTGCCAAACTCCTCGAGATGTCGTTTTTCATATCTATGCCTAACTTCTGCAGCGGTTTTTCCTAGTTGCTCAGAGATTCTCCGTTCATGTTCACGCTGCCACTCAAATAAAAGACCAGGTGGATACTTGCTGGGATCATCATCAATTCGCTTGTGGCAATTTCCGCACAGCCAGATTGCATTGGTAATTGCGCTGCGATCAGAGGACGCCATTTTTTCATCATATCGAGCGGAGCCACGGTGAGCCCCATATATGTGCGCGGCCTCTCCCACGTTAACAGAACCGTTGGGCTCTCCTGTTGGGCCGCTCGTGACAGCTCCACATTCAGGGTTTGCGCATTGATTAGCAGCTCTTTTTGCTAATGTTGTGATAACAGATTGTTTGAAGCGATCCTCGGTGCTCATTATTTTTCTCCGAATGAATGCTGAGTAACGACTAGATCTGAAGCTTTGCTTCTTATTGAATACACTCTAGTGCGGTAGTGTGGCTCCACAGTTTAATGTAATTTTTGCATGATGGGCTATCGTCTCGCAAGATCGATTAGTTCGACCTGATAACGATATCGCGCAGCGATTTTTCGCAGTAGCAAAGCCCCTAAGGAAAGCCCGAGTACGAACGCACATAACCAGAGTAGCAGCATATTGGGAAGGTTGTCCCACGTCATGCCGGTAGAGAGTGTTGTACCAATCCATTTTATGCTGCCGGTGGTTCCACTTAGTTCTTTAGAAATTGGGTAGGCGGTCGCAAGGACAGCCAAAATCGCCGTTTTTTCACCAAAGAAATAAGTGACACGGCTTTCTACGCGTTTGATTTTTAATTCAAGCCAATATCGAGCGTCGGCGAGGGCATCCTCACCATGTTTCGAGAGAAGGAAGGCCATCGATTGCTCATGAAGGATATCTTCACGCAGGTTGTGAAAGCTCACGTGGCGCCATCTGAACAAAATTACACAGCCTGAAATTATGTTGAGCAATAGTGCCAAGAGAGCGACGGACACCGAAAGTAAGATGAGTAGCTGAGCGGCTAGTTTCACGCTATCACTCAGTCCACCGACTAAACTCTGCCAGACCGCGAGAATAGCAACTCCTATCATGAGAACTGATGCAAAGATCATGAGCCACTTCGCTGCTTTGTCTGCTCCTACCTCAAGACTAGTTTTTCGCATACTAACAGAGCGGGGGCTGCACTTGTTTAGCTCATCCAGCACAGCCATTACGTTGGGCATCTGTCTGCTTCGGTGCGAAGCGTTCATGAACTTTCAACCTTGTGTTTTTCGGCATGCCAGAATGCAGCATTGTGTCGTTAGTGGCAAACTTAAATATGGGGGTCATCCAGTGATTGTCTGGAAGAGGTCTGAGGTTGTCTTCGTTTCTGTTCGGTAGTTATCAGTCACGAACTTTACTTATAACTGTTTGAGGAAACGGACCTACGACACATTTGGGGGGTATTGGCCGCACATACAGGCCGGTTCAAAAACAGCGTCATCCCCGACCTGTTCAACCGCGTGCCCAAGCACGTCGCCACCCATAGTCCCGATACGCTGGATTGGTACAATAGTCATGTGCTTCAAGGAAACCTTGCCGACGCCATACAGGTCTTCAAACAGCAGGACGGCGCCGACCTGTTGACCTAGGGCAGCGGCGATCTGGTGTGCCAACCGCTTGCAACCGGGTTGGTGGATGAGTTGCGGCTGATGATCTTTCCTATCGTATTGGGACGCGGCAAGCGCCTGTTCGATGATCATGCACAAGCGTCGGCTTTCACTTTGGTGAACTCGATGAGTACTCCTAGCGAGGTGTTGATTGTTCGCTACGTTCGCAGTGACGAAGTGCGTACGGGAGATTTTGAAGAGTAGGAATGTTTGTGGTGCCTGACAAACTGGTTCAAGGATCTAGATCCCTTGTGGGCCAGTGCTTTGACTTGAATAGATCATGCCTCTGTTTGATAGGCGCTTCCGGAACTGGGGGAGAGTAGAGGTTTCTGGATGTTTGCTTAGCCTAGTAAAGAGTCAGCGGAAGAGTCAATTTGCAGAAAAAATGCATGCTATTGATGCAAAAATGATGAGCATTTTAAGCTTTTAAATTGATCGTTAATCAACACTCAGTGTCGATTATCAAAAGCACGCAGACCGCGATCCCCTTGTGAGGCGCACAAAATCACGAAGATACTAGTGGCAGCATGCCCAGGCAATAGCGCCCATAAGCAGCGCCAACCAACACGCCCATTGCTAGAACAGTGACAAGGCGATTCACAGTAAACCATCCTCCAGATTGCTCGTGGATGGAGCAAGTGACGATAGTGCATAGCGGCTCCCAGCGACTCACCAACTGGATGGCGATACCGGTGGAAACGAATACAGTGCTTGACCTACTTGAAATAGACACGTTCAGTGCTAATCGAGTAGAGTTTCAACCAAATCTGTTCACGCACTTGATCGTGCAGGCTGTTCACCTATGGTGTATAGCCCCCTTATACGATCATCAGAATGCTGAAAGCTTCAGTCTATTAGGTAGGAAGTGTTATCCACCAACCCCGTCTGGGTAGCTATAGTTAAGGCAGACCATGGAAGCTACAGTATCTCGGGAGGATAGGCTGACACTAAACATCAAATCATGCCCAAAATCTAGGAGCGCCACAGACATTTTTAGGCATGCCGACATCAATTTTTCTAGCTAACCGCTTTGCTTACTGGGGCGGGCTGAGGCCCGCTTCTTAACCAAATGTTCTGTATCCCAACATGGATAGGAGGTCCTAATGGAAGGTCGAAAGGTGCTCACGCCCGATGAGCTAAAAGAACGAGCAATAAGATTTTTTGATCGATACGGGAAAGATCTTGAGCAAATTAGGCAGCTATTAAGTATCCGACTTAATCAGCTTGCGCTTGCGCATACGATTGCAAACAACCTACCACCAGAAGCGATCACCGTTTCAACCCGAGTTAAAACTCTCAATAGTTTTCTGAAAAAACTTGAAAAAAAAGGATGGCCTCAATTCTACTATCCAACGGAGGTTGCACAAGATCTTATAGGCGCTAGGGTTGTTTGTTGGTTTATCGACGACTGTATTGGAATAAAAGAGCTGGTCGAGTCTTCAAATCATTTGAAAGTATCTGGTGAGATTGAGGACTATATTTCTAGTCCCAAACAGTCCGGATACCGATCAATTCATCTATCTGCAAATGTCGGTTACGACAGCGTGCAAAGATCTGGGGAGAATGTGGCAATAACGAACGAAGACATGATCTGTGAAATCCAGATCAGAACTAAGCTTCAGGATGCGTGGGGGGATGTTACTCATGAGTTTCACTACAAAGCAAAGAATGTTGGCGTAGATAATAAATTTTACGAGAAAATTCTTTCTGAGGTTTCTAATCGTCTGGCGAGCGAAGACCAATCGCTTTTGACGTTACGAGAGGCATATCAAGAATTAGCGGATGAAAAACTTCGCAATAAGACAAGAGAAGGCTTCCGGGATGAAGGCTGATCCGCAAAAAAATCACTGCACGGGACGTGAATAGTACGCACTTGTGTTCAAATATTAGCGAGCATACCCATTGGCCATAACCTTGGCTGTCTATTGCGACAGAGGTAATGTAATTCACCTTTACGGAAGCTGTTCGCTAACAAATCCATCAACCAGATACCCAAAAGCAGTGCTTTTGGGTTTATTTTGCAGCGCTCTGGCACCGATCATTTTCAATGTTGTGCGATGCTTATTATGTGAGTCATGTTATCAACTGAAGATCAGAACTAGCAAAATGTCACGCATGGCTGCATTGTATATAGCATTCGGAAATGCTGAGCTAAACTCAGGGAGTGGAGGGGTGTGGGCTGCGTGTAATAATTAAATTCATGAATGTTTATTCAAGTACTGTGTTGGTCGGTCTTGGTTGGAAAGAACGAAAGAGTGATTTTAGAGGCCGGAATTTTACAATGGTGTGCTTGCTTTTCTCGCCAGTCGTATGGGGTCGAAGTCACAATTTGTGTCAGGAAGGCTGCATGCGTAAAAACAATATTATAAGTAGTTAAAGTTATTTGTTTCGCTAACATCGAAGGTGGATGAAACTCACCCCTTTAGCTTAATCGTTAGGTGACTCAACCCTGAATCCACAGTCAATAATGGCTATTTATGAGCTTTCACTCCGATCGTTAGCTGAAATGACCAACTACTCCATTTTCAGACGGGCCTTGAGGTAGTCATCCATCCGTGACTGAACAATTCAAAGCACGGATACCCAGGCCCCAACCACCCCACCCAAATACCCGCACCCCATTTTATGTCACTTCAACCCAAACAACCTCCGCGCATTCCCCCGCCCAATCTTCTCCCTATCGTTCTCACTGATCAGCGCCTGATCAAACCAGTTACTCGCCGTCGCCATGCTTTCATACGGATAGTCCGCCGAAAACAACACACGATCGACACCAATTTCGCTGATGGAATCCAGCAGGCCCTTGGTGTGGAAGTGGCCGGCGGTGGTCAGGTAGAAGTTGTGGCTGAAGTAGTGGCTGACCGGTTTTTTCGCGTTGCCCAGGCCTTCGCCTTCGCGTTGCATGTGCAGGCGGTGTTCCAGGCGCGGCAGCATCAGCGGCAGGCCTTCGGCGAGGTGGCCGAGGATGAGGGTCAGGTTGGGGTAGCGGTCGAACAGGCCGCTGAGCATCAGGCGGATTGCGTGGGTGGCGGTTTCGTGGGCGAAGCCCCAGGCTGAGCCGACCAGGGACGGGTAGCCCTCGTAGATCCGCCGCTGGCTCGGCAGCGGTTCGCGTGGGTGCAGGTAGACCGGCACGTTGAGCGCCGCGACCCGTTCCCAGAACTCCCATACCGGCGGTTCGTCCAGGTACTGCGCGGTATCGGCGTTGCCGATGTTGGTGTAGCCGTTGATCAGTGCCCCCACCATGCCGTAATCCTTTACCGCACGTTCCAGTTCGTCCGCCGCGGCCCTGGGCGATTGCAGGGCCACCGTGGCGAAGGCCTTGAAGCGCTGCGGGTGGCGGGCGACGAACTGCTCGGTGACCTGCTCGTTGGTGCGTTGCGCGAAGGCGATGGCCTGGCGCGGATCGAGCAGCGACAGGACGCCGAGGTTTGGCGAGGTTCGCACGGTTTTCCGTGGCCCTGTCACTTCGCGGCTATTCTCTAATTTCAGGTCGATGGCCTAGAAGATCCATGTCCACGCCGATGGCCTGATGTCCTGCTCGCCCGGGTAAACGCGCGTTTCTCAGCCTCGCTGAGCCGTGCCGGGTGTTGCTTCGAGGACCGGCCCCCTCCAGTTCGAGGGCTCTTGATGGCGCTTCACCGTGATCAGGGACGATGACCGTGATGGCATGCATGCAGTGGCGGCGATGGATATGAGCGTCGGGTCAACGACCGGAGAAGAGGCGGCGGACTTTTTCGCGCAGACCCTGGAACAGGCCAACGATGCCGTGGTGATCATCGACGATCGCAACCAGGTGGTGTTCTTCAACGCGGCGGCCGAACGTTTCTGGGGCTGTCAACGGCGCGAGGTGCTGGGCAGCGAGGTCGGCACGCTGGTGCCGATCCCCATCCGCTCGCGGAACGACGGCGAGACCGGGATCAACAAGATCATCGGCACCAGCCGCGATGTCTGCATCACACGCAAGGATGGCGAAGAACGCTGGGGCGCGATGGCGATCTCGAAAATCACCCTGCAGGGGCGCATTCTCTATGCCGCCTTTTTCAAGGACGTGACCCAGACGCGGCTCAAGGATATCGAGCAGCGCTTGCTGTCGATGTCGGTCAACGCCAGCAGCTCGGCCACCTGCATCGTCGACGCTGACGGCCGGCTGATCTACATCAACGACGGGCTGGTGTGCTTGCTGGGGTATTCCCGCGAGGAATTGCTGGAGCGCTCACCGCAGATGTTCTTCGTCGCCGATACCCCGGGGGCGGCCCAGGCCGACGAGCTGCACCTGGAGAGCATCCTCAGTGGCCAGCCCCATGAAGCCTGCGGCCTGGTCAGCAAGCGCAACGGCCAGCGGCTGTGGGTGCATGTCTGCTCGGCGCCGGTGTTCGACGCCAAGGGGCGGATCGGCAACATCATCATCGTGTTCACCGACATCACCCGTTCCAGGCTGCCCGAAGTGCTGCAGGACAAGGTCATCGGCGCTCTGTTGCAAGAGCAGCCCCTGGAAAGCGTATTGACCCTGCTGTGCCAGGAAATCGAGCGCCTGGCGCCGGAGGTCGTCGTCTCGATCCTCAGCGTGGATGAACAAGGGCTGCTGCATCACCTGGCCAGCCCCGGCCTGCCGGCCGATTACGCCAGGGCCATGGAGGGGCTGCCGATCGGGCCCGCCGCCGGCTCCTGCGGCACCGCGGCCTTTCGCGGCGAGCCGGTGCTGGTCACCGATATCGACACCGATCCGCTGTGGGCCGATTACCGCTGGCTGGCGCAGCAGGCCGGGGTGCGGGCCTGTTGGTCGATGCCGGTGCGCAACAGCGGCGGCAGGGTCTGCGCGACCTTTGCCCTGTATTTCCGGGAGAGCCGCAAGCCCGATACCACCCATGCCCATCTGATCATGACGGGGACCTACCTGTGCATGCTGGCCCTGGAGCGCGAGGAGGCGCGCCAGTCGATCCAGCGCATGGCCTTGTCCGATGCCCTGACCGGCTTGCCCAATCGCAGTTCCCTGCTGGCCGAGGCCAACCGCAGACTCGCCGAGGTCGCCCTGGAGCAGGGCGAGCTGGCGGTGCTGTATGTCGACCTGGACCGCTTCAAGCAGGTCAACGATGCCCTCGGGCATGCCTCGGGCGATGAGCTGCTGCAGGTCATGGCGCAACGGCTGCGCAGTGTGCTGCGCGAGTCGGACATCGTCGGGCGGCTGTCGGGCGACGAGTTCGTGCTGGTGCTGCCGCGGATGAACGCCGCCCGGGTCACGGCCTTTATCGAGCGCCTGATGCTGACCCTGGGCGCCCCGGCCGATATTGCCGGGACCGCCATGGTTCCTTCGGCCAGCGTCGGCGTCAGCCTGTACCCCAGCGACGGCCAGGACATGGAAAGCCTGTTGCACTGCGCCGATATCGCCATGTACCAGGCCAAGCGTACCGAGCGCGGCGGTTTCAGGTTTTTCCTCGAGGAGATGGACCAGCTCGCCCAGCAGCGCCTGCAACTGGAGACGGCGCTGCGCCAGGCCCTGACCAGCGACGGCCTGCACCTGGTCTATCAACCGCAGATCGACTTGCGCACCAACGGCCTGGTCGGGGTCGAGGCGCTGGCGCGCTGGGAGCATCCGAGCCTGGGCACTATCGCGCCCGCGCAATTCATCGCGCTGGCCGAGGAGTGCGGGTTGATCAACTACCTCAGCCAGTGGGTGCTGTGCGAGGCCTGCGAGCAACTGGCGCGCTGGCGTCGATCGGGAATCCGGGTGCCGTCCATCTCGGTCAACCTGTCGCCGATCAACTTCCATAACTTCAACCTGGCGGCCCTGATCGCCCGCCAGTTGCAGCGCTGCGGCCTGCAGCCGGCGGACCTGTGCGTGGAGGTCACGGAGGGGGTGTTCCTGTGCAGCAGCCCGACCACCGAGCAGACCCTGCAGGACCTGCACACCCTGGGCGTGCGCCTGGCCATCGATGACTTTGGCGCGGGCTATTCCAGCCTGGGCTATCTGCGGCGCTTGCCGATCAGCGAGCTGAAGCTGGACCAGAGCTTCGTCGAGGAACTGGAGCACGACGCCACCTGCCGCGCCTTGAGCGAAGCGGTCATCGGCATCGGCAAGGGCCTGTCCCTGCGGGTGGTCGCCGAGGGCATCGAACACGCCGCGCAGCGCGACATTCTTCAAGCGCGGGGCTATGACGTGGGGCAGGGCCAGCTGTTTTCCTCGCCCATGCCGGCCCGGGTGTTCGGGCAGTGGTTTGTTGGTTGGCAGCGTTAGCGGGCGGGGCGATTCGGGCCTGCACTTTCCGTCAAAGATCAAGGCCTGCCGGGCGCCAGGAACGGGCTTGGCTATTGGATGAGTATTTTCTTTAGTTCAAGTTATTAGCGTGTAGGAAACTTCTATTTTTCTCCGTGAAAACCAACTAATCCTGACAGGCTTTTAGTTATGGTCTATGGGCGGATAGCACTTTGCTAGTGTGTCGATTTTTTAAAACTTTTAACCGCAGGCGTATTCCCTGAGCGACTGATGTGATGCGGGAAAATCATTTGTCAGCGGTATTTTTGTGGGCTTTAGTGAGTGCGGAAAACAATCCAGGGACACTGCCATATCGCGTGAGTCAACTCATCGGTGGCTTAAATATAATAAAAAGGTGATCCATGACAGACTCCACAAAAGTGCCGGGTGCGTGCGACATGGCCGGCGATTTTCACAGCGAGAAAACCACCGGCGGACTGAAACGAACCCTGACGCCCCGGCACCTGAGCATGATCGCCATTGGCGGCAGTATCGGCACCGGGCTGTTCGTCGCCTCGGGCTCGACCATTGCCCAGTCCGGACCGGGCGGAGCGCTGCTGGCCTTTGTGGTCATTGGCGCCATGGTGTTCTTTCTGATGACCAGCCTCGGTGAACTGGCGTCCTGCATGCCGGTCACCGGTTCGTTTTCAACTTATGCCTCCAAGTATGTCGATGAAAGTTTCGGCTTCGCCCTGGGCTGGAACTACTGGTATGCCTGGGCGGTGACCATTGCGGTCGATCTGGTGGCCGCGCAGATCATCATGGCTTATTGGTTTCCGGATGTGCCGGGGTATATCTGGAGTGCGGGTTTTCTATTGATCATTACCGCACTCAATATGGCCTCGGTGCGCTTGTTCGGTGAGTCCGAATATTGGTTCGCCCTGATTAAAGTCATCACTATCCTGCTGTTTATCGCAGTGGGCGTTCTGATGTTGTTCGGCATTTTCAGCGGCGGCGAAAATGCCGGCCCCAGGCTCTGGTTGATTGGCGATGCGCCTGTTGTCGGCGGCCTGGGGGCCCTGGTCGGGGTGGCGATGATCGTGGGGTTTTCGTTCCAGGGCACCGAGTTCGTCGGTATCGCCGCCGGTGAAACCCGGGACCCCGGGAAAAACGTGCCGCGCGCGGTGCGGCAGATCTTCTGGCGGATCCTGCTGTTCTACGTGCTGACCATCCTGATCATCGGCCTGTTGATTCCCTACAACGACCCCAGCCTGTTGAGGAATGGGGTGTCCGATATCCGCGTCAGCCCCTTTACCCTGATTTTCGAGCGGGCCGACATGCTCGGCGCGGCCGCGGTGATGAACGCGGTGATCCTGACGTCGGTGCTGTCCGCCGGAAACTCCGGCATGTATGCCTCCTCACGGATGCTCTACAGCCTGGCCCTGGAAGGCAAGGCGCCGGCGATCTTCGCCCGTTTGAGCGCATCCGGCACCCCGCGGTGGGCGTTGCTGGCCACCGCCACGGTGGCGGCCCTGTGCTTCTTGACCTTCATTTTCAGCCCGGGGCAGATCTATAACTGGTTGCTCAACACCTCGGGCATGCTCGGCTTTATCGCCTGGCTGGGCATTGCGGTCAGCCACTACCGGTTTCGTCGCGGCTATGTGCGCCAGGGCCATGACCTGGGCAATTTGCCCTATGTGTCGCGGTTCTTTCCGTTCGGGCCGATTTTCGCCTTTGTCCTGTGCCTGTGCGTCACCCTGGGGCAGAACTATCAGGCCCTGCTCGGCGACTCGATCGATTGGGCCGGGCTGACCGCCACCTACATTGGCCTGGTGCTGTTCCTGGTGATCTGGCTGGCGCACAAAGTCATCAGTGGCTCCAGGTTCGTCCGGTTCGATGACATGAGCTTTTCAATGATTCGCAGCAAGTCCGAATGTGATCTGCCAGCGGAATCGGCGATGAATGAGAAGGTGGGTCTTCCTGTGCGCATGACCCAGGTCGGAGCCAAGTGATGAGTCAGGATTTTCTCGAAAGTTATTACGAAGCCACGGTCGAGAAGACCGCCTATCCAGCGCTCGGCGGCCGGGTAGAGACCCGGGTGTGCATTCTGGGCGGCGGGCTGGCCGGGCTTTCCACGGCGCTGGGTTTGGCCGAGCGCGGCGTCAAGGATGTGGTGATCCTCGAATCCCACACCGTGGGGCACGGCGCTTCGGGGCGCAATGGCGGCTTTGTGTTCGGCGGCTACTGCCTGGGCAATGCCGAGCTGCTCAAGACCCTGGGCCGCGAGGAGGCGCGGCGGCTCTACCGGCTGACCATCGACGCGGTCGAGCTGATCCGCCAGCGCGTCCGGCAATACGGCATCCAGTGCGACCTGACCGACAGGGGCGTGCTGCTGGCCAACTGGTTCAACGACCCGGCGCGCCTGGAAAAACCCCGGCAGTTGATGAAGGAGGTCTACGGCGTCGACTGGCAGTACGTGCCGCCGGGCGAGTTGCGGGAAAAGCTCAAGACCGAGCGCTATTTCGGCGCCTTGTTCGAGAGCAACGCCTTTCACTTCCACCCGCTCAAGTATGTGTATGGCGTGGCGGCGGCTGTTGCTGGCTACGGCATCGATATCCACGAACACTCCGCGGCCCTGGCGATCGAGCGGCAGGGTGGCAAGTACCTGATCAAGACCGCGGGCGGCGAGGTGCTGGCCGAGCAGGTGGTGTTCGCCGCGGGCGGTTATGCCCGCGGGCTGTACCGCCCGGTGGAGCGAGCTACGCTGCCGATTGCCACCTATGTGGTGGCGACCGAGCCCCTGGGCGAGGCGCTGAAGGATTCGATCAACTGCGAGTCGGCCATTTACGACACCCGCTTTGCCTTCGACTATTACCGCCCGCTGGCGGACAGCCGGATCCTCTGGGGCGGGCGCATTTCCATCCTCAACCGTGGCCCGCAGGCGATCGCCGGCTTGCTCAAAGCCGATCTGGTCACGGTCTACCCGCAACTGGCCGATGTGGAGATCGAGCATGCCTGGGGCGGGCTGATGAGCTACGGCCGCCAGCAGATGGCGCAGATCGGCCGGGACGACAACGGCGTGTGGCATGCCGTGGGGTTCGGCGGGCACGGCATGGCCCCGACCACGGTGGCGGGGGAGGTGCTGGCGGATGCCATTGCCAAGGCCATCCCTATTCCCCAGGGCTTTGGCCGGTTCGGCCTGGTGCCCACCTTCGGCCTGGCCGGCCTGGTCGCGGCGCAGGCGACCTACACCGCCTATCAGGCCCTGGACGCCTACGATGCTCACCGTTTGAACAAATGACCGCCGCTTTTCCCACGCCGTACAGGCCATGGAGCAATCTCAGCGTTTTCTGGCCCAAACCCCGGAATGAACTTATGCTGGCGGGCAAATCTGCACTCATTGAAAACCCAAGGCGTGACGCGAGGACGTTCCGAGCGTCTACGACTTGAACAAGTGACGCTGCTGCAGCCCGTATTGGCTCTTGGCATATTGAAATTGGGAGATTGTGTATGGTCATCAAACCCCGCGTTCGCGGCTTTATCTGTGTGACGACCCACCCGGTCGGTTGCGAAGCCAACGTCAAGCAACAGATCGACTACGTCACCGAACAAGGCACCATCGACGCTGGGCCAAAGAACGTACTGGTGCTCGGCGCTTCCACCGGCTACGGCCTGGCCGCACGTATCACCGCCGCCTTCGGTTGCGGCGCCAACACCCTGGGTGTGTTCTTCGAGCGCGGCAGCGTTGACGGCAAGCTCGGCACCGCCGGCTGGTACAACACCGCGGCTTTCCACAAGTTCGCCGAAGAAAAAGGCCTGTACGCCAAGAGCATCAACGGCGACGCCTTCTCCGACGAAGTGAAGCGCCAGACCATCGAAACCATCAAGCGCGACCTGGGCAAGATCGACCTGGTGGTCTACAGCCTGGCCGCTCCGCGTCGCACCCACCCGAAAACCGGCGAAGTCCTGAGCTCGACCCTCAAGCCGCTGGGCAAATCCGTGACCCTGCGCGGTGTCGACACCGACAAGGAAATCGTTAAAGAAACCACCCTGCAGCCAGCCACCCAGGAAGAAATCGACGGCACCGTGGCCGTGATGGGCGGCGAAGACTGGCAGATGTGGATCGACGCGCTGCACGAAGCCGGCGTACTGGCCGAAGGCGCGAAGACCACCGCTTTCACCTACCTGGGCGAGAAGCTGACCCACGACATCTACTGGAACGGTTCCATCGGCGAAGCCAAGAAGGACCTGGACCAGAAAGTCATCGGCATCCGCAAGGAGCTGTCGGAGCTGGGCGGCGACGCGCGGGTATCGGTGCTCAAGGCCGTGGTGACCCAGGCCAGCTCGGCGATCCCGATCATGCCGCTGTACCTGTCGCTGCTGTTCAAGGTCATGAAAGAGCAGGGCAGTCACGAAGGTTGCATCGAGCAGGTCTACGGTCTGTACAAGGACAGCCTGTACAACCCGAACCCGATCATCGACCAGGAAGGCCGCCTGCGTGCCGACTACAAGGAACTGGAACCCGCCGTCCAGGACCGCGTGAAGCAGCTGTGGGATGAAGTCACCAGCGAAAACCTCTACCAGATGACCGACTTCGCCGGCTACAAGCAGGAATTCCTGCGCCTGTTCGGCTTCGAGATCGACGGCGTCGACTACGAAGCCGATGTCGATCCGGACGTGAAGATCGCCAACCTGATCCAGGTGTAAGCGAGCTTACTGCGTCATCGCCAACGCCCCTCTCGTGAGGGGCGTTGTCGTTTCTGGGTCAGGCGGTTTTCACGTTCATGGTGATGCGCGCGCTGAAGACCTTGAGGTCTTCCTCATCGTAGATCTCCACCGCGACAATCTTGTCGCCGCTGCTGCTCCAGTCCACCGCGCCGCCATCGGCCACCGCGCGCACCGACGTCTTGGCCTTGGCCAGGTATTCCACGGTCATGCCCTTGGGAATCCAGCGCGCGCCGGCCGGGATCGACACGTCGGTCATCACCCCGGCCGCCAGTTCGGCGGCGTTGCACAGGGCGATGGCGTGCACTGTGCCCAGGTGGTTGGTGATCTCCTTGCGAAACGGCACCCGCACCACCGAATGTCCCGCGCTCAGCTCGGCGATCAACGGGGTGATGGTGCTGAAGTAGGGGGCCATCTGGCAGGCCATCTGACTGAACTTTTCCGGACCTGCGGCGCTGAACATGCTGAGAACCTGACTCATGGTAATGCCTCGTAGCGGATTATTTTTGGGTTTACAGAATAATATTCTGTAAAAGAACAATATTCGGCTTCCGCGAAATATGTCAAGCTGGCGCCACCATTCACTGAGGCGTGCGCGCCTTGTTCCCTGGACCTTGGTTTTGTGATGGCAATGGACACGATCGATCTGCTTGAACGCTGCTACCCCGGCCGCAGGGCCGAACTCAAACGCGACATCCTGCGCCGAGCCCTGGCGTGCTTTAACGAACAGGGCATCGAAGCCACCACCATCGAAATGATCCGCGCGGCCTGCGATACCAGCGTCGGCGCGATCTATCACCACTTCGGCAACAAGGAAGGGCTGGTGGCCGCGCTGTTTTTCGCCGCGCTGGACGATCAGGCCGGCCTGCGCGAGCGCTACATGAGCGACGCCCAGACCCTGGAGCAGGGTGTGCAGGCGCTGGTGCACAGCTATGTGGATTGGGTCGACGCCCAGCCCGAATGGGCGCGGTTCCAGTTCCAGGCGCGGTATGCGGTCGCCAAGGGCCCGTTTGCCGAAGAGCTGGCCAGCCGCAACAAGGCGCGCAACCGCCAGTTGCGCGAGTGGCTGACGGCCCACACCCGGACCGATGAATTACCGCGGATACCCGCCGAACTGCTGCCGTCGCTGATCGTCGGGCAGGCGGAAAACTACTGCCGCGCCTGGTTGTCCGGCCGGGTCCAGAGCAGCCCGGGCACCTATCGCCAGGAACTGGCCGAGGCCGCCTGGCGCTCGATCGGCGCCCATCAGTGACGCGTTGAACGACATCCAATTGCCAAGGGGGAAGACCATGCAAGCCGCACCCGTGCGCATCACCGCCGAGGAGATGCTCTCCGACAACTGGTATTTGCTGAAGAAATACAGCTTCGACCTGCAACGCCGCGACGGCAGCTGGCAGGCGCAGACCCGCGAGGTCTACGACCGCGGCAATGGCGCGACCATCCTGCTGTACAACCGCGAGCGGCGCACGGTGCTGCTGATCCGCCAGTTCCGCATGCCGACCTACGTCAACGACCACAGCGGCTACCTGATCGAGACCGCCGCCGGCCTGCTGGACAATGCCAGTCCGGAAGCACGCATCCGCCTGGAAGCCGAGGAGGAAACCGGCTACCGCGTCGGCGCGGTGCAGAAGGTCTATGAAGCCTTCATGAGCCCCGGCTCGGTCACCGAGCGCCTG
Organism: Pseudomonas sp. B3G-3; assembly: GCF_028640915.1. Lineage (NCBI taxonomy): Bacteria > Pseudomonadati > Pseudomonadota > Gammaproteobacteria > Pseudomonadales > Pseudomonadaceae > Pseudomonas > Pseudomonas sp. B3G-3. The sequence continues at coordinate 15,828 of NZ_JAQZAB010000104.1, forward strand.
CACTTTTTCATCGGCGAGTATTCCCCCGACGACCGCATCGGCGATGGTGGCGGGCTGGAGGAAGAGGGCGAGGACATCGAGGTGCTGGAGCTGGGTTACCAGCAGGCGCTGGACATGGTGCGCAGCGGCGAGATCGTCGACGGCAAGACCATCATGCTCCTGCAGTACCTGGAGCTGCGCCTGATGCCGTCGCGCCGCCTGACGATCCTGGTGGCCGCGCCCCGGTATTCGGGGGCAGAAGATCCAGCGGCGCTGGCGCAGCAGGTCGCCAGCCTGGACGACTGTGCCGCACGGCTGTTCGAGGCCGGGCACAGCCCCGTATTCGGCCAGTGGCTGGGGTTGGCGGCGGAGGATTCGAGCGCTGCCGGCGAGCCAGGCGCCGGGTTCCAGGAACGTGCGCAACAGCAGTTGCAGCGTTGCGACGCGTTGTTGCGCATCGGCGGCGCCTGCGCCAGTGCCGATGCCCTGGTCGCGATGGGCGAGCGCCTGGGCCTGCCGGTCTACCGTTCGCTGCAGGACATCCCGCGTTGCACTTCGGCCCGTTAAGTTAGCGCTCAACTGGCCGACGGCCTTGTATCGAAGTGTGTATCGGCCCGGTGCTGATACACCTGCTTGTCCTGGCGCCGGTTGCGCACACAACCCGGATACACCCCGAGGATTAACTACGTCCACCCGCCAGCACCGAGCTTCTCGGTGTCGGTGGCGGGAACCGTTAATCAATCCATCGAAGGGGTATCAGCATGTTCAAACTCTCCAATGTTTCCAACGTCGCGCTCGGCCTGGCACTGGTCGGCGGCCTGGGCCTGTCCACCGCCGCTTCCGCGCTGAGCATGACCGAGCTGTCCCAGGGCTACACCCTGGCCGCGGCCGACGGGGTCAAGACCTCCACCGAAGGCAAGTGCGGCGAAGACAAGTTCGCCAAGACCGACACTAACCACGACGGCAAGGTCTCCCGCGAGGAGTTCATCGCCGCCGCCCCCGAGCGCGCCGCCGAGTTCGACAAGATCGACGCCAACCACGATGGCGCCATCAGCCTGAGCGAAGCCAAGCAGTACCTGGCGGCCAAGGCCGGTTCGGCCGAAGGCAAATGTGGCGAAGGCAAATGCGGTGCGGCGATCGAGTCCTGATCGACGGTGGCGGGGGGCACTCAGGTGCCCCCCGTTTTTTTCCGGGGCAACCAGGAGACGGACCCATGCCTCCCTCAATACCACCCTGCAACATCCCATCATCCGCCCAAGCCCCACGGCTGCCCGTTTCGGCAGCCGCGGGGCTTGGCTTGCGTCGTGCCTTGCTCGACGCATTGAATACGGCGCCTGCGGGCGCTTTTGACTTTCTGGAGCTGGCGCCGGAAAACTGGATCGGCATCGGCGGTGCCCATGGCGCCGCGTTGCGCGCCCTGGCCGAGCGTTACCCGTTGAGCTGCCACGGGCTGTCGTTGTCCCTCGGTGGCCCGGCGCCGCTGGACCTGGGGTTCCTGCGGGAAGTCCGGCAGTTCCTCGAGCGCTTCAAGGTGCCGCTGTACAGCGAACACCTGAGCTACTGCGGCGACGACGGGCACCTCTACGACCTGCTGCCGCTGCCGTTCACCGAAGAGGCGGTGCGCCATGTCGCGGCGCGCATTCGCCAGGCCCAGGATGTGCTGGGCCTGCGCCTGGCGGTGGAGAACGTCTCGTACTACGCCGCGCCACGCCAGGACATGGACGAGCTGGCCTTCACCAACGCGGTGCTGGCCGAAGCCGATTGCGACCTGTTGCTGGACGTCAACAACCTCTACGTCAACTCGGTGAACCACGGCTTCGAGCCCCAGGCCTTTCTCGCCGGCCTGCCGCCGGAGCGGGTGGTGGCGATGCATGTGGCCGGGCACTACGACCAGTCCGCCAGCCTGAAGATCGACACCCACGGCGCGCCGGTCAAACCGGTGGTCTGGGACTTGCTGGCGCGCGCCTACCAGCTGTTTGGCGTGCAACCGACCCTGCTGGAACGGGACTTCAACTTCCCGCCATTCGCCGAGCTGCTGGGCGAACTGGACAGCATCCGCCAGTTGCAGGCCGATGCCTGCCAGGCTCAGGGGAGGCTGGCCCATGGATAAGCCGCTGATTGTCCTCGACGCTCAGCAACAGGCCCTGACCGCCTACCTGCGCGATCCCGAGCACCGCGCGCCGCCCGCCGGGATGGATCGCGCGCGGGTGGAGATTTACCGCGAGCTGGTGTTCGACAACCTGCTGTCGTTGCTTGGCAATACCTTCCCGGTGTTGCGCTCGATACTCGGCGAGGCGGACTGGCGCCGGCTGCTGCGGGTGTTCCTGCGCGAGCACCGTTGCGCCACGCCGAAATTCGGCGAGATCGCCGGCGAGTTCGTGGCCTGGATGGCTTCCACGCCCGCCGCTTTGCAGGACGCCAGCTGGCCGGCCTTTATGCTGGAGCTGAGCCATTACGAGTGGATCGAAATGGCCCTGCAACAGGCCGAGGCCGAGCCGCTGCCAGCCAGCGACCCGGAGCGGCTGCTGACCCAGCCCTTGCGCCTGTCGCCCCTGGCCTGGCCGCTGGCCTACGCCTGGCCGGTGCAGCGCCTGGGGCCGGCCTGGCGTCCCAGGGAGCCCGGGGCTGCACCAACCTTGCTGCTGATCCGCCGCGATGCCGACTACCGGGTGCATTTCTCCGAGCTCAGCCCGCTGGCCTGGCGCCTGCTGGAGCGTATCGAGGCGTTCCCCCAACTCCAGGGTCGCGACCAGTTGCAAGACCTGGCCCTGGAAGCAGGCATCGACGACCTCGACACCTTTCTCGCCAATGGCCAGAGCCTGCTGCGACAGCTGCACAACCAAGGCGTTATCGGCCCTGTGTAGCCGCTGGCGCAGCCTGCGCCCGGCTGCGCAGCGGCCGCAAACCCAGGCAACGCGGTGTATCAGACCGAATGCGATAGCCGGTTTTACGACGGCTGCGCCGCCGAGCGCAGGCTGCGCCAGCGGCTACAGGGAGATGCGCCTGTTATCGAACTTCCACCCCGCAGAAACACCAAAGCTGCAGCTCACGCTGCGGCTTTTTTTGCCCCGGGGCCCGTGGCGCAGGCGCCCGATCAACTGACCAAAGCCTGCTGCGCCAGCGGCTACAGGGAGATGTGCCTGTTATCAAACTTTTCCCCGCAGAAACACCAAAGCTGCAGCTCACGCTGCGGCTTTTTTGTCCCCGGGGCATCAGCGCCTGTGGCGCAGGCCCCGATCAACTGGCCAGAACCTGCTGCGACAGCTGCACAACCAAGGCGTTATTGGCCCTGTGTAACCGCTGGCGCAGCCTGCGCCCGGCTGCGCAGCGGCCGCAAACCCAGGCAACGCGGGGTATCAGATCGAACGCGATCACCGGTTTTACGACGGCTGCGCCGCCGAGCGCAGGCTGCGCCAGCGGCTACAGGGAGATGCGCCTGTTATCGACTTTCCCCCGTAGAAACGCCAAAGCCGCAGCTCACGCTGCGGCTTTTTTTGTCCCCGGGGTATCAGCGCCTGTGGCGCAGGCGCCCGATTAGCGCATCCAGGCTGAGCTTGCCCGGGCCCTGGAACAGCAGCGGCAGCAGCGCCGCCAGGTAGATCACCGGCAGCTTGAAGTTGCCGTGGCCCTTGTTGCTGATGGCGTAACCCTGGGCCAGTTCGCTGAGGCTCGACCACTCGGCCGGCCAGTGCACGGCGGCGGTGGCGACCACCGTGACCACGATCAGCACCAGCGCGGCGAAGCGGGTGCCCAGGCCCAGCAGCAGCGCCAGGGCGCACAGCAGCTCGGCCCACATCGACAGCTGCCAGTTCAGGCTCGCCGGCAACTGGTCGAAGGGAAACGGGAAGGCGGACTGGATCTCCTGGAACCAGTTTTCACCCTGCCATTTTTCCAGGCCCGACTCGAAGAACTCCCAGGCCAGCAGCAGGCGCAGGCTGAGGAGCGCGACCCAGGGGGAGATGCGATTGAGCTGGCGTTGCAGCCCGTCGAGGGCGGATGAAAGCGTGAGGATCATGGGGTGGATCTCCTGTGCAAAGTGGGGGGCATTACAAAAGCGGCGCCGCCTGCGGCGTCGATCGCAGCCTGCGGCAGCGGCTACAGGGGCGCGGTGTTGTTCAGCGTGGGCTCAGGGCCTGGCGTTGCCGGCGTTTGTTGGCCTGGGCCAGCTTGCCCAGCAGGTTGATCGTCATGGCCGAGCAGGTGATGGCGAAGGGCAGCAGGTACCAGGCGCTCAGCGGAATGCGTTTGAAATTGGAGAAAGCGAATATCGCGGCGATCACCCACATGCCGGTGGTGTGCAGGCGTTTCCAGGCAACACGGCTGAGCAGCGCGGCCGGGCCTTTGAACGAGGTCAGGGTCAGCAGCAGGATAAACAGGTAACCCACGGACCCGGGCAGGTTGCCCAGGGTGCTGCGGCCGGGCCAGAACTCCGGGTTCAGTTGCCCGTAGCTGTAGATCAGCAGCGCGTGCACCAGGTGCGAGAAGGCGAACGCCAGGCCGATGAAGCGGCGTTCGCGTACCAGCGCCTGACTCAGCGGCGAGGGCAGCAGCACGGCGAATGCCGAAGCCGTGAAGGCCAGCAGAAACAGCACGAAGGACGAACGCGCGGTGGCGCGGATGGCGCTGCGGGTGGCCTCGACCAGGTCCGGCTCGAGCAGCAGGATCAGTGCGGTCATCAGCAGCACGGCGGCGGCCAGCAGGCTGAACAGCCGCCAGCCATGGAAACGCGAGGGGAGGGATTGAGTGGGCATGAGAGGCTCCTTGAGGTTGGGCGCCGCTGTCGCGGCGCGTCCCAGGAGTCTTGCAAGGCCGTGTATATCGGCTGTGTCGGCAAAGGGCGGTTATGTATGCCTGTGTAGCAAAGCGTTCAGAGACTGGCTTTGCTGCTGACCAGGATCAGCTCTGCGCACAGGCCGCCCCCTTCGCGATTGCTCAGGCGCAGCGAGCCGCCCAGGGCCACCGCCAGTTGCTGGGCGATGGCCAGGCCCAGGCCGGTGCCGCCGGTGTCGCGGTTGCGCGAGCTTTCCACCCGATAGAACGGCTTGAGCACTTCGGCCAGTTGCTCTTCGCTGATCCCCGGGCCACGGTCCAGGACCTTGACCGACAGGCGATCGCCGGCCTGTGCCTGGACCTCGATCCGCGCCGCGCCGGAGAACTTCAGCGCGTTGTCCACCAGGTTCACCAGGACCCGGCGCAGGGCGTGGGGGCGGGTGTCGATCAGCGCGCCGTTCTTGCCCGCCAGCTCGACGTCCTGGCCAGTGTCCTGGTAGTCGAACACCAGGCTGTCGAGAAACGCATCCAGGTCGATGCGGCAACTGGCCTCGGTGGCGCCATGGATGCTGCGGGCATAGGCCACGCCTTCGCGCACCAGGTGCTCCATTTCACTCAGGTCGTTCCACAGTTTGTCCTTCTCGGCGGACTCGTCCATGAACTCGGCGCGCAGTTTCATGCGGGTGATCGGCGTCTGCAGGTCGTGGGAGATCGCCGCCAAGAGTTGCATGCGCTCCTTGAGGTAGGCGCCGATCCGCGCCTGCAGGGCATTGAAGGCCTTGGCCGCGTGCACCACTTCGATCGGGCCCTTTTCGTCCAGGTGCACGCCGTGGGTGTTGGGGTCGAGGCTGTCCACCGCCTGGGCCAGCCGGGTCAGCGGGCGCACGGCGATGCGCACCGCCAGCCAGGCGCAGAGGATCAACACCAGCAACTGCCCCAGCAGCACCGCCGGTAACCAGGGCGACATCGGCGTCAGCGCCGGGCGCACGTCGATGGTCACCGGGCTGCCGTCGGCCAGGCGCAGGTGGGCCTGGTAGTGCTGGCGCGGCCCGGGAATGTTGTTGAATGCCAGGTCGTAGTCGCGGCCGAGGGCGTTCTTGATCGAGTACACCGAGACCGGTACATCCTCGCCGTCCAGGGGCTGGCCGGGTTCGCCGGCGCTGAGCAGGTAGCCATAGTTGCGCCGTTGCAGGCGTTGCAGCCAGGCGGGGCGCTCGGCGGCGGGCAGGCGGTCGAGGATGGCGATGGAGGTCGAGACGTCGCTCTCCAGGTTGCCGAGCATGGTCATCTTGGCGCTCTGGTAGCGCTCGTAGGACTGCGCGGCGAACGACAGGCCCTGGGCCAGCGCCAGGCCGATCAGGAAAATCAGCGACAGCCGCGAGGCGAGGGTGCGCGGCCAGTGCAGCGCCAGCTTCATGGCGCGGCCTCGAGGATCTCCACCGGCAGCGAGAACACATAGCCCTCGCTGCGCACGGTCTTGATGTAGGCCGGCTCGCGGGCGTCGTCCAGCAGGCGCTGGCGCAGGCGGCTGACCAGCAGGTCGATGGAACGGTCGAACAGGTCGGCGTCGCGGCCCTGGGTCAGGTTGAGCAACTGGTCGCGGTTGAGCACCCGTTGCGGGTGGTCGAGGAACACCCGCAGCAAGCGGTATTCGGCGCCGCTCAGGGCGACCATGGTGCCGTCCTGGTCCAGCAGGTGGCGCGCGGTGGTGTCCAGGCGCCAGCGGCCGAAACCCAGCAGGCGGCCGCTTTCGGTGACCACCAGGTTCGGCGGCAGCATGCGCGTGCGGCGCAGCACGGCATTGATTCGCGCCAGCAGCTCGCGGGCGGCGAACGGCTTGACCAGGTAATCGTCGGCGCCCATCTCCAGGCCGATGATGCGGTCGGTCTCGTCGTTGCGCGCGGTGAGCATCAGCACCGGCGTGGCCTTGTGCTTGCCGGCGCGCAGCTCGCGGCACAGCAGCAGGCCATCGTCGCCGGGCAGCATGATGTCGAGCACGATCAGGTCCACCGGGGTGGTTTCCAGGAAGCTGCGCATCTGCCGGCCGTCAGCCACTACCGTTGTGCGCAGGCCGTTCTTTTTCAGGTAGTTGCCTACCAGCTCTCTGATTTCGCGGTCGTCATCGACTATCAATACGTGATCGACATGATCCATGGGGCTGCCTCTGTATAGGGTCGTGCTGCCTAGTTTATAGGGCCCGGGCGGGCCTGCCTGCGGGCTTTTGTATTGCAGTGTATCTGGCGCCTGGTTGAACACACGGCGATGCAAAACAAGGTTTTTCCGGCGCTTTTGTATCGCTCTGTATCCCCCGGCGGCGTGGATACGCAGGGAGACCGCAAGGGTGGTTCGCCGACACAAGCGCGATACCTCCCGCGCATTCAATGGGCTCCATCGAGGCACAGCTACTGCCTCGCCACCCAAACCCATTGTCGCCCGAGGAACACATCATGAAACGCACCGCCCTCTGCGCCGCCTGCCTGTTCGCCGCCCTGAACATCTGCACCCTGTCGGCCCGCGCCGAAAGCACTGTGCAGGCCCAGACCTACAGCTACGGCACCCAGCTGGATATCCAGAAAGTCCTGTCGATGACCGAAGACGCCGAGCCGAGCTGCGGCGTGGTCAATGCGCGCATGACCTACCTCGATTCCCAGGGGCGCACCCAGGCCCTGGATTACCGCAAGTTCGCCAACAACTGTAACGACGGCAACTGAACACACTCCCTGTCCTATCACCTGTTCGCCATGAGGATTCGCCCATGAACGCCCTGAAAAGCTCCCTGCTTGCCCTGACCTTGACCCTGGCCGGCGTGGCCGTGGATGCCAGCGCCGCCGACTCATCCTGTGCGACCTGCTTCCAGCTCAGCCCGCTCTCAAGTGCCAGCCCCTTGAAGGCTGCCACCTTGAAAGCGAGCACCTTGAAAGCCAGCACCTTGCAGACGCACAGCTGGCTGGCCGAAGGCGGCTACGAGCGCACCCCACAAGGGATGCGCGCCGACCACCAGGCCTGAACCGGGCCTGCCACCCCTGAATACGCCCGCCGCCGATGGCGGGCGGACATTGACCGATCACAGGTGATGACATGTTGCTCATAGCGTTTCTCGGCGGGGTCCTGACCATCCTCAGCCCCTGCATTCTTCCGGTGGTGCCGTTCCTGTTCGCCCGGGCCGACCGCTCGCGTGGCTCGGTGTTGCTGACCCTCGGTGGCATGGCGCTGACCTTTGCCCTGGTGTCGAGCCTGGCGGTGGTCAGCAGCGACTGGATCGTCCGTGCCAACGGCATCGGGCGCCAGCTGGCGCTGGTCGTGCTGGGGCTGTTCGCCTTGTCGCTGATCTTTGCCCGCTTCGGCAACTGGCTGGCGCGGCCCTGGGTCAGCCTGGGCAATCGCCTGGATGGCCTGCGCCTCGACCGGGCGCGCAAGTTCTCCGGGCCCTTGGCGGCGCTGTTGCTCGGGGTGGCCACCGGCTTGCTCTGGGCGCCCTGTGCCGGGCCGATTCTCGGGGTGATCCTGACCGGCGCCATGCTGCAGGGGGCCAGCGCCCAGACCAGCCTGTTGCTGCTGGCCTACGGCCTGGGCAGTGCCTTGTCCCTGGGGCTGCTGATCTTCGCTGGAAGAGGGCTGGTCAACCGGCTCAAGCCATCCCTGCCGGCCACCGCCTGGTTGCGCCGCGCCGCCGGTTACCTGGTGTTGCTGGCGGTCGTGGCGATCGGCAGCGGGGTGGACGACCGTCTGTTGGCCAGCACTTCATCGCAAGGCGGCGCGGCCCTCGAGCAAGGCCTGCTGAAGAGCGTGCCCAAGGCCCTGGACTACCTGATCGACAAGGCTGGCGCGGCGCCCGTCGAGACGCTGCCGAGCAAGGGCCCGATGCCTTCGTTGAGTGGCGCGGTGCAATGGCTGAACTCACCGCCGCTGGACGCCGAGGCCCTGCGCGGCAAGGTGGTGCTGGTGGACTTCTGGACCTACGACTGCATCAACTGCCAGCACAGCCTGCCCTATGTGAATGCCTGGGCGAAAAAGTACGCCAAGGACGGGCTGGTGGTGATCGGTGTGCACACCCCGGAGTACGCCTTCGAAAAGGTCATCGACAACGTCAAGGCCCAGGTGCGCAAGCTGGATATCGGTTACCCGGTGGCCATCGACAATGACTACGCGATCTGGCGCGCCTTCGACAACCAGTACTGGCCGGCCCACTACTTTATCGACGCCCGCGGGCAGGTGCGCTACAGCCACTTTGGCGAAGGGAGTTATGACGCGCAGGAGCAGGTGATCCAGCAGTTGTTGCGGGAGGCCAAGGCGTCGTAATGGGGGCGTCAGCGGTCGGTGGTTCGCGAGGCGGTGTGTTCAGTTGCACCGCGTCGCCCCCATCGCCGGCAAGCCTGGCTCCTACAGAAGCAGCCGGTCGACGTTCGATTGCGCGCGATGCGGTGTGTCAGGCACGCCGCGTTCTCCAGATCACCCCTGTAACCACCACCGCAGCAGGAAAAAGAACGCCATGCTCAGCAGCATGCTGAGCAGGGTGTTGCGGGTGTAGATCACCAGGACGATGGCCACCAGCGAGCTGATCAGGTACGGGTTGTCGTAGGCCAGGTTCAGCTGGTGTTCGGGCATGAACACGATCGGCCCGCAGATCGCCGTGAGCATGCCCGGTACGGCAAACCCGAGGAACTGCCGGGCGTTGCTGCTCAGGCGCACCGGCAGGCGCGGTTCGAGAAACACATAGCGGTTGAGAAACACCAGCAAGCCCATGCCGAAAATCACTGCCCAGACCATCATGTGCGCTCCCGGTAGAACTTGTTGCAGAGAAAACCCGCGGTCATGCCCAGCAGGCCCGACAGCACCAGGGCCGAGCCCCATTGCCAGTAGCTCAGCAGCACCGAACAGAACAGCGATACGGCCACGCAGACCACGGTCGGCACATTGCGCACCAGCGGCGTGATCAGGGCGATAAAGGTCGCGGCGATGGAGAAGTCCAGGCCCAGGTGTTCGAGCCCGGGAATGGCGCGCCCGAGGACAATGCCGGCGAGGGTGAACAGGTTCCAGGCGATATAGAAGGTCAGGCCCACGCCGAGGGCGTACCAGCGGTCGAACTGTTGCTTGTCGTGCTGGCTGGTCAGGGCGAACAGCTCGTCGGTGAGCAGGAAGCCCAGGCCGACCCGCCAGCGCCCCGGCAGCGGCGAAATCACCGAGCGCAGGCTCATGCCGTATAGCAGGTGCTGGGAGGTCAGCAGCAGGGTGGTGAGCAGGATCGAGAAGATCCCCGCGCCGCCCTTGAGCATGCCGATCGCCACCAGTTGCGCGGCGCCGGCGAAGACGATGCTCGACAGGCCCTGGCCTTGCAGGGGCGTGAGATTGGCCTCGATGGCCATGGAACCCGCCAGCAGGCCCCAGGGCGCGGTGGCCAGGGACAGCGGCATGATGGCAACGGCGCCGCGCAGGAATGCGGCGCGGGGAAGATGAACGCTGGACATGACAGCCTGCAATCAAGGAACGGACACCGACTGTGCCAGCCCGCAGCGGGAATGGCTTGAACGATCTTGCGCAATTGCCGCCAGCGACCATTTTTTATTGCCAGGCCCAGGTTTGCCTCTGTAGGAGCGAAGCTTGCTCGCGAGGCGTCGCGTCAGGCACACCGCATCATCCCAATCGCCGGCAAGCCTGGCTCCTACAGAAGCGAGTGTTTGCTACAAATCCCGCATTCGCCTGGTCATTCCGTAGACGCTGCCCGCCGGCCATGGCGCCAACCCGATCTGTCTGCTAAAACGCTTCGCTAGCATCGGCCAGCTTCCCCGCGGGAGGCGGCCTGTCATCTTCCTGCAACAGCCCCGTGCCAAGAAAGGTGTCTGGCCGATACCGGCCAGGTCGCTACGGGGCCGTTCACCTACCGCCCCATCCCAAGGAGAGGGTCTATGAGAAAACTTTTTGCAACCGCGGCGCTGGCCGCGCTGATGATCTGCACCGTCGGTGTCAGCCAGGCACGGGAGGCGCGGCAGCAGCGCGACTCGGTCGCCGGGGTGTTCGACTACTACCTGCTGTCGCTGTCCTGGTCGCCGACCTTTTGCCTGACCCATCCGGAAAACGAGCAGTGCTCGGGCAAGGGCTACGGTTTTGTCCTGCATGGCCTGTGGCCGCAATACGCCAAGGGTGGCTGGCCGGAATCCTGCCCGCCCTTGACCCAGTTGACCGCCGAAGAGCGGGCCAAGGGCCTGACCCTGTTCCCGACGGCCAAGCTGATGGAGCATGAATGGAGTAAGCACGGCACCTGCAGCGGGCTGGGCGCCATGGGTTACCTGGAGAGCTCCGACCAGGCCCTGGGCAAGGTGAAGATTCCTGAGGTGCTGGAACCTTCGACCACCGTGCATTACTTCGAGGCCCGGGAGATCGAGCAGCTGTTTCGCCAGGCCAACCCGGGCATTCCCGACAAGGGCGTAGCGGTGTTGTGCAGCGGCCCGGAACTCTCCGAAGTGCGGGTCTGCCTGGACAAGAACCTGGGCTTCGGCGCCTGTGGCAAGGGCGTGCGCACCCAGTGCCGCAAAGGCGATATCCGCGTACCGCCGATTCGCTGACCGGCGAGCGGCCAGGGGGAGGCGGCATAGGCAGGCCTGAGCAGCTAGGGTTGCAAGACGCCCGTCTTCCTCCAAGGAGCCCATGATGCTGCATATCCGCACCCCCCTGATCCTGCATCCCGGGTTGTCCACGGCCACCCGGCGCATCTGGCTCAAGCTGGAAAACCTGCAACCCAGTGGCTCGTTCAAGATGCGCGGCCTGGGCCTGCTCTGCTCCCAGGCGGCCCAGCAGGGCAAGCGCCGCGTGGTCTGTCCCTCCGGCGGCAATGCCGGGCTGGCCACCGCGGTGGCGGCGGCCAGCCTCGGCCTGCAAGCCTGTATCGTGGTGCCGCAGACCACCCCGCAAACCACCCGCGAACGTATCGCCCGGGCCGGCGCCGAGGTGCTGGTGCACGGCCAGGTCTGGGACCAGGCCAACGAGCGCGCGCTGCAACTGAGCAGCGACGCCGACAGCGAATACGTGCCGGCCTTCGACCACCCGGTGCTGTGGCAAGGGCACAGCAGCATGGTCGATGAAATCCTCGAAGACTGTCCGCAGGTCGACACCATCGTCGCGTCGGTGGGCGGCGGTGGCTTGCTGGCCGGCATCCTCACCGGCCTGTTGCGCCATCAGCGCCAGGACTGCCGGATCATCGCCTGCGAAACCACCGGCAGCGCTTCCTTTGCCGCGGGGCTGGCAGCCGGGCACCCGGTCAAATTGGCCAAGATCGACACCGTCGCCAGTTCCCTCGGCGCGGCCCAGGTGGCGGCCTGGCCGTTGCAGCAGATCCAGGGTTTTGCCTATCAGTCGCTGGTGTTGTCGGATGCCGAGGCGATCCTCGGCGTGGTGCGTTATGCCGACGATCTGCGCCAGTTGGTGGAGCCGGCCTGCGGCGTCTCGCTGGCGGTGGCCTACCTCGATCACCCGGCCATCGCCGCAGCGCGGGACGTGGTGATCGTGGTGTGCGGCGGCGTCAGCATCAGCGCCCGCCAGGTGGCGGACTGGGGCGCATCGCTGTAGGGCTGAAAGCCTCTGGTGTATGCTAGCCGACCTGTTGTACCTGTGGTTTTACGGAGGGTTCGAATGGACGCCACCACATTGTTTCTGTACGTCGTCACCGTCAGCGCGGTGATGATGACCCCCGGGCCGTCGATGTTGCTGGCTCTCAATAACGGTGCCACCCATGGCATGCGCATCGCCGGTTGCGGCATGGCTGGCGCGATGCTGTCCGACCTGCTGCTGATCGGTGCGGTGGGCTGCGGCCTGGGGGCGTTGCTACAAGCTTCCGAGCAGCTGTTTTCCATCGTCAAGTGGGGCGGCGCGGCGTACCTGCTGTACCTGGCCTGGGTGCTGTGGAAGGCGCCGACCCAGGCTCTGGCCGCGCAGACGGGCGGCAGTGCCAGCAGCGGGCGCGGCGCGTTTGTGCGGTCGTTGCTGGTGGGGTTGTCGAACCCCAAGGGGCTGCTGTTTTTCTCCGCCTTCCTGCCGCAGTTCGTACGCCCCGATGAGCCGGTGGCGCAGCAGTACCTGATCCTGGCGCTGGTCAGCACGGCGATCAATTGCGTGATGATGGCGACCTATGCCTTTGGCGGGCGCTATGCCATGCGCACCTTCTCCGCGCGGGCGATGCTGTGGATCAACCGCAGCTGCGCCGGCATGCTCGCGGTCCTGGCGGTGGGCCTGAGCCTGTATCGGCGCAGCGATATACGCTGAGGCTGCATTGACCCGATAGACCGGCGTCCTGCTTCTGTAGGAGCAGCCGGTCGACGCTCGATTGCTGGCGATAGATACGCTGCGGTACATCTGACACACCGCCTCGCGAGCAAGCTTCGCTCCTACAGAAGATGTCTTCGGGCAGTTTGCGTGCGAAGTGTTGTGTCAGGCACACCGCGTTGCTGCAATCGCCGGCAAGCCTGGCTCCTACAGAAGAGGTCTTCGCGCAGCTTGTGCGGCACACCGCCAGAAACCTCTTAGAACCTCAAGGTCGCGCCGCTGGTCAGCCAGCGGTCGCGGCCTTCGTTCAACTGGCCGCCCAGCACCAGGTCGAGGTCCAGGTTTGCTCCCAGATGCAGGCGTGGCCCGGCTTGCCAGGCCTGTTCGCCGCCGCGCTGGCCGTATCGTTCGGCGACCAGGGTCAGGCGTTCGCCCAGGTCGTATTCGAAGCCGCTGCCCCAGGTCCAGCGATGGTTCTGCTGGCCGTCGTCATAGGCGTGGGCCCAGCCGGCGTTGAAGTTCAGGCGCAGGCTTTGCAGGGGCTGGTAGGTCAGGGGCAGGTTGATGTCGCCACCGTCGAACGCATGGCCGCGGTCGAGGGCGAAATGCGCGGACGTCGCCAGCGCCAGTTGCAGGCCCAGGTCTTCGCGGTTCCACAGTTGCGCCTTGAGCTGCGGGCTCAGCTGGGTTTCGCCGTGGCCGTCCTCGCGACTGCGCTCGAGGGCGGCGCCCACCTGCAACCAGGGCAGGCCGGCGAAGGTGCAGGCCGGGGAGAACACCGCGCCATGGTTGGAGCCCTGGTGACGCAGGCTCTGGTACCAGATATCCAGGTTGCATTCCCCCGGGGCGTTGATCGCGCCGTCGTCCACCCCATAGGCGCCGCCCGCGGCGTTGGCCTTGGCGACCAGGGTCAGCAGGCCGATCAGGCTCAGGGTGAGGGTGACGAACATCAGGTTGCGTCGCAGCATGCGCCGTTTCGCCGGGGGCAGGTCGCGGGTGAGGCTGGCGAAGCGGTTGTGGCGGGAAGGGTTGTACTTGGACATGACGGTTCTCGCTAAGGCATGGGAAGCGGCCGCGCTGCGCGGGCCGCTCCGTGGTCGAGTGGGGAACAGGGTCATTGCCAGTCGCTCACTGACAGGGTCTGGATGCCGGCGGCCCTGGCCAGGGCCACCAGCTCTTCGGTGTCGTCGCCGCCGGGCAGGGCGATGACCAGGTCGGGCCGGCTGTCGCGCAGCATGAAGGCGTTGCGCAGGCGTTCGGCGAGCTTGCCGTGCAGCTGCCAGTTGGCCGGGTAACGCACGATGTCGGCGCCGATTTCCCGGCCCCAGTCTTCTATCTCCGCGCCGAGGAACTGGCTGCCGCCGTGGATCAGCACCTGCACTTCATGCAGGCGCTGAAAGGCGTCGAGTACCCGCCGGCACAGCTGGACGTCGGCGTAATGGCGCCCCGCGCAGATCAGGACACGCATCGTGCGCGCTCCTGCGCCGTCGGCTGGATGCTCAACGGGTTGTCCAGCAGCACGTCGCCCAGCTCGGCGTTATCCAGGTCGCGCTCGCCGGCCCGCTCCAGCGCCGGATAGGCCAGGGCCGCGATGTGGTGGTGCACGCGCCGGTAGTCGCGCAGCACCCGCTGGAAAATGTCGCCGGATTCGGCCCAGGCCGTGCGGTCTTCGCGCAGGCTGCGAAAGTGCTCGCGGCTGGCGTCGGCTTCCAGCCGCCTGACCAGTTCCTTGCGGTTCACCAACTGGTGGGCGTTGGCCAGGTCTTCGCGCAGGAACACCGTGATCGCCAGGCTCAGGCTGTCCACCACGGCCTGGTGCAGAGGCTCGATGCAATCCAGCTCGAACACCGAGAACTGCTCGCCACGCCGCAGCCGGCGCGCCGCCAGCTGGGTCAGGCTGCTGGAGAGGATGTCGCCGGCGTGTTCCAGGTTGATCACGAACAGCAGGATCTCCTGGGCGCGGTCGGCGTCCTGGTCGCTGATGCCGTCCTGGCCGATGTCCGCCAGGTAGGCGCGGATCGCGGCGCTGAGCAGGTCCAGCGACTGGTCGATGCGCCGCACTTCATCGGCGCCGGCCGGGGTCGAGGCCTGGAACAGGCGCAGCACCCGATCGAGCATCAGCGACAGCATGTCGGCCAGGCGCAGGGCTTCGCGGGCGGCGTTGGACAGGCCGATATTGGCCACCGCCAGGCCGGCTTCGTCCAGGTAGTGCGGCATGCCGGGGTCGACGTCGCGCGGCGGCTCCGGCAGCAGGCGGTTGAGCAGGGTTGCCATGGGCCCGGTCAGGCCGATGAACAGCAGGGCCAGCACCAGGTTGAACAGGCTGTGCAGGTACACCACCTGCAAGCTGGCATCGAGGGCGGCGACCGGCGCGCTCTGGGCGATCCAGGGCAGGCACGGCAGCAGCGCGGCGGCACCGCACAGGCGTACCAGCAGATTGCCCAGGGGCAGGCGCCGGGCGACGCTGGAATCGGCGTTGAGCAGCGACGGCAGGGCGCCGCCGATATTGATCCCCAGCACCAGGGTCATGGCGGTCACCGAGGACAGCAGCCCGGTGGCGGCCAGGGACGCCACCAGCAGCACCACGGCGACGCTGGAATGGCACAGCCAGGTCAGCAACGCCGCCGTCAGCAGGGCGATCAGCAGGTCGCCGTCGAGGCCACGCATCAGCGCGGCGAACACCGGCGTGCCTTCCACTTCGCCCAGGGTGCTGCCGAGCATGCGCAGGGCCAGCAGCATCAGCCCCAGGCCGATCAGCGCGCAGCCGAGGCTTTCAAAGCGCGAGTCGTCGCGCAGGCGGAACACGATAAAACCCGCCAGCAGCACCAGCGGCGTGAGGATCGAGATATCGACGCTGAGCAGTTGCACCACCAGGGTCGAGCCGATATTGGCCCCGAGCATCACCGCCAGCGCGGGGGCCAGGCCCAGGGTGCCGGTGGCGGTAAAGGAGCTGGCCATCAGGCTCACCGCGGTGCTGCTTTGCAGGACCCCGGTGATGGCGATGCCGGACAGCAGGGCCATCCAGCGGTTGTTCAGGTGCTGCCCCAGCCACTGGCGCAACTGGGTGCCGAAGCCGCGCAGCAGCGCCGAGGAAATCATCTGGGTGCCCCACAGCAGCAGGGCGATGGAGCCGGCGAGGTTGATCAGCAGAGTAGTTCCCGACATGAGGACTCTCCCTTGTGTGTTTCATGGCTTGGCGGATCGCAGCAGGCGGATGCAGCGGCGATGAATGGCGCTGGCAAGGCCCAGCAGCAGGCGAATGGCAGCGCGGCTCAACAGGCTTCTGGCATACAGGCGGATGCCGACCAGGGTGATCAGGGCGGCGATGCCTTCCAGGGTGCTCACCAGCAGGGCGCGCAAGGTGCGCTCGCCGCGGGCCAGCAGCTCGGTGATAGGTTTCATGGTGGATGCTCCACTTGGCTGAGCCAGACAGGGGCGTGGCCGTATGGTCTGGCGCCGCGTTGCGGTTTTCGCGAGCAAGCTCGCTCCTACAAGGACAGTTGCAACCTGTAGGAGCAGCCGGTCGACGCTCGATTGCTCGCGATGGCCGCGCCGCTAACCGTCAGCCCTCAGAACCATTGCTTGAAGCGACGGATGTAGAGGGTCTTCATGGTCTGGGCGACGATGCAGTAGCACAGCAGGGTGCCGACCAGCCAAGGGAAGTATTCCCACGGCAGCGGTACCAGGCCGACCATTTCACCCAGCGGCGAGAACGGCACGTAGATACCCAGGGCCATCACCAGGCCGGTCATCAGCATCACCGGCAGCGCCGCGGTGCTCTGGATGAACGGGATCTTCTGGGTGCGCAGCATGTGCACCACCAGGGTCTGCGAGAGCAGGCCTTCGATGAACCAGCCGGACTGGAACAGGGCGGCCATTTCCACGCTGTTGGCGGCGAACACGAACCACATCAGGGCGTAGGTGGTGATGTCGAAGATCGACGAGGTCGGCCCGATCCACAGCATGAAGCGCCCGATGTTCTTGGCGTCCCACTTGCGCGGCTTGCGCAGGAACTCCTTGTCCATCTTGTCCCACGGCAGCGACAGCTGGGAGATGTCGTACATCAGGTTCTGCAGCAGCAGGTGGATCGCCAGCATCGGCAGGAACGGGATGAACGCACTGGCCACCAGCACCGAGAACACGTTGCCGAAGTTGGAGCTGGCGGTCATGTTCAGGTACTTCATGATGTTGCCGAAGGTCTCGCGGCCCTTGATCACGCCTTCTTCCAGGACCATCAGGCTCTTTTCCAGGAGGATGATGTCCGCCGATTCCTTGGCGATGTCGGTGCCGCTGTCCACCGAGATACCGACGTCGGCGTCGCGCAGCGCCGGCGCATCGTTGATGCCGTCGCCGAGGAAACCCACGGTATGCCCGTTGGCTTGCAGGGCCTTGAGCACCCGGGATTTCTGCAGCGGGGTGAGTTTGGCGAACACCGTGCGTTCTTCCACCAGGCGCGCGAGCACCGCATCGTCCATGTGCTCGATATCGCGCCCGAGCAGCGGCTGGCCGACTTCCAGGCCGACCTCGCGGCAGATCTTCGCGGTGACGATCGGGTTGTCGCCGGTCAGCACCTTCACCGTCACGCCGTTCTCGCGCAGCGCGGCGATGGCCGGGCCGGCGGTTTCCTTGGGCGGATCGAGGAAGGTCAGGAAGCCTTCGATGATCAGCTCGCGCTCGTCGCTGGCGCTGTACTGCTGGCGGGTCTGCCCCGGCGCCAGGTCGCGGGTGCCGACCAGCAGCACGCGGAAACCGTCGCGGTTGTACTCCTCGGCCAGCTCCAGCAGCGCCGCCCGGCGCCCGGCGTCGAGGGCCACCGTGACGCCGTCCTGGCGTACCCGGGTGGCGGTGTCGAGCATTTCCTCGACCGCGCCCTTGCACACCAGCAGGTGATGGCCGCTGGCGTCGGCGAGGATCACCGAGAGGCGCCGGCGGACGAAATCGAACGGCAGTTCATCGACCTTGCTCCAGGTGTCGGGCGCGCTGAACTTCGGGTTGTTTTCGGCGTAGCTCACCACCGCGCGGTCCATCAGGTTCTTCATGCCGCTCTGGTGGTAGCTGTTGAGCCAGGCCAGTTGCAGCACCTGGTCGCAGCGGCTGCCGCTGATATCGACGTGGTGCTCGAGGATGATCCGGTCCTGGGTCAGGGTGCCGGTCTTGTCGGTGCACAGCACGTCCATGGCGCCGAAGTTCTGGATCGCGTTGAGGCGCTTGACCACCACCTTGCGCTTGGCCATGGCCGCGGCGCCCTTGGCCAGGTTGGCGCTGACGATCATCGGCAGCATTTCCGGGGTCAGGCCGACGGCCACCGCCAGGGCGAACATGAAGGCTTCGGCCCAGTCACCCTTGGTGAAGCCGTTGATCAGCAGCACCACCGGCACCATCACCAGCATGAAGCGGATCAGCAGCCAACTGACGCTGTTCACCCCGCGGTCGAAGGCGGTCTGGGTCCGCGAGCCGACGATGGAGCGCGCCAGGGAACCGAAGTAGGTGCGCGACCCGGTGGCCACCACCACCGCGGTGGCGGTGCCGCTGACCACGTTGGTGCCCATGAAGCAGATGTTCGGCAGGTCGAGCAGGTCCTGCTGGTCGGCAGCAGCTGTGCGGTGGGCGGATTTCTCCTGCACCGCGCCCAGGGTGTCGTACTTCTCCACCGGCAGCGCCTCGCCGGTCAGCACCGCCTGGCTGATGAACAGGTCGCGGGATTCGATCAGGCGGATATCGGCGGGGATCATGTCGCCGGCCGACAGCTGCACGATGTCGCCGACCACCAGGTCGCGCATCGGCACTTCGCGCAGCGCGGCTTTCATGCCCATCTGCTCGCGCCGCAGCACGGTGGCGGTGGTCCGCACCATGGCCTTGAGCGCCTCGGCGGCCTTGGCCGAACGGTATTCCTGCCAGAAGCGCATCAGGCCGCTGACCAGGACCATGACCAGGACGATGATCACCCCGGTCAGGTCGGTTTCCTCGCCGGACTGCAGGGGCAGCCAGAAGTCGGTGAAGAAGCTGATGCCGGTCAGGGTCATCAGCACATAGATGAACGGGTTGTTGAAGGCTTGCAGCAATTGCACCAGGGCGTGGGGCGGCCGGTCGTGGGCCACCTCGTTGAAGCCGTCGCGCTGCAGGCGGCCTTCGGCGTCGAGTTCGGTCAGGCCGTTGGCGTTCGACTTGACGTTGTCCAGGGTCACGCCAAGGCTGTTCTGCGCTTCGCGGGCGGCGCGCATCGACAGCCGGGTGTCGTCGCGGGTGGGGTTTTGCGAGGAGGAGGTGCGGGTTTTTACCGTAGTCATTACGTGTGCTCCTGCCGCAGGCTTGCGGCACGACACACAGACCACTCACCTATTCAAAGACGAGCGAACGTATGTCGAGCCGCAAGTAAGCGATCGATTCAGGTAGTTGCGTTTTATTGGTTTTAACGTTCGCCGCCTATTCACTGAGCATGAATAGACGACGAACCTACTACTGGCTTCGTCCATAACAATGACCACCAACTTTTAGTTTTAAGCAGGCAATAGGAAGTTGCCGAATTCCTTATTAAGGAAAACGTTCCGGAAGGACTTGGAAGTGCCTTCGATTGAACTAGAAGTGCGAGTCCCGGGACAGGCTCAGCAGCAGGCCGGCCCGCATCAGGAGGCCGGCCAGGCTCCGACTCTGAGGGTCCTGGCTGTCGTCGAAACTCCAGCGTTGCTGGAGCCGGCAGGTGACCGGGCAGACGCGCCAGTTGGCCCGCGGCCGGGTTTGCGAGGAGGGGGTGGAATACAGGGTGGCGACCCGGGAAACGCCCGCGCGCTCAGCGCAGGGCTTGACCCGCATGGTCGATGCAAAGGCGCGTACGCCGGGCATTACAGTGGATTTGAAGTTCATAACAGTTGCCTCGCGACCGGACTGGCTCCGGTGAAGGCAAGTTACGAAGGAGCGTCAAGCTCTAGCGCAGCTCACCCGACCGAAAAGTCGAGCCCCGTCATTTTCTGGGTTAAGTGCCCAGCCTTGCGCAAGCGCATCGACCAGACAGCGTCTAGATACTGTGTCCATTGGCTTCTTTAGTGAGTTGAAAAAAGGCCGGTTTGGCCGGCCCGCGCAATTTACTCAGGCCAACCTGTCAAGTCAAGATTAAATTGCCACGAATCATATGTTCGTTCAGCTTTAAGTAAGGTCTGTATCGGGAGTCAGATAAATGAAGGGGCAAGTTATATAGGGCAGCCTTGAGTAACTGGCATTGAAACAATGCACACTATTGTTATTGTGCTGCAGCCATTGAATAACAGACCGAGGCGCATTGCGCGCCCCGGCGGATATATCAGTCGAGGATCAGGTGCGGCAGGAAGCGGCTGGAGTCCTTGGTGATCAGGCTGTCGTCTTCGCGCACGCCGATGCCGGCGGCCTGGTCGCCGATGACCCAGGAGCCGATCAGGGTGTAGCTGTCGCCAAAGCGCGGCAGCGGGGCGAAGGACTGCAGGATGTAGGGCGCGTCGGTGTAGGGGCCGTCTTCCTTGACCACCTCGTCCTGCGGGGTGCGCAACTCGATGTTGGCGCCTTCGCGGGAAAAGAACGGCTTGCGCACCCAGCCCTTGGGCACGTCGCGCTGCGGGTGCAGGTCCAGGTGCGTCTCCAGCAGGTTCGGGTGGCCCGGGTGGGCCTCCCAGAGCAGCGGCAGGATGCCCTTGTTGGAGAGGATGGATTTCCACGCCGGTTCGAAGAACTGCGTGTCGCTGGCGGCGATCGCCGCGCCGAAGGGTTCGTGGAAGATGAACTCCCAGGCGTGCAGCTTGAACAGGTGCGGAATCCAGCGGTCCTGCAGGTCGACGAAGCGGCCTTCGGCGGTGAGGCCGATGTCTTCCACGTCGATATGCCGCGACTCGATGCCGGCCTTTTCCGCGATCAGGCGCAGGTAGTCGGTGGTGGCGCGGTCTTCTACCGAATCCTTCATCGAGGCGAAGTAGAACGGGCGCTCTATCCCCAGTTGGGCGAAGGCCTGGTGCAGCCGGGTGTCGATGCTGTTGAACTGGTCGGCATGCCGCGGCAGCACGCCGCGTTCGATGTTCTGCTCCAGCCAGCCCCATTGGAACGCTGCGGTTTCATAGAGGCTGGTGGGGGTGTCGTAGTTGAGCTCCAGCAGCTTGGCCGGGCCCTGGCCGTTATAGGAAAAATCCAGGCGGCCATAGAGGTGCGGGTGACCCTCGAGCCATGAAGTGCGGATCATGTCGTAGAAGGCCGGCGGAATGCTCAGGCGATCCAGCAGGGCCTCGCTGCGCACCACCCGGTCCACCAGGTCCATGCACATCTCATGGATCTCGGTGGTCGGGTCTTCCAGGTCGTCCTCGATCTGCTTGAGGCTGAACTGGTAGTAGGCGCTTTCGTCCCAGTAGGCTTCGCCGTCGATGGTGTGGAACAGGAAGCCGAGTTTTTCCGCGGTCTGTCGCCAGTCCGGGCGTTCGTTGCAGGGGATCTTCTTCATGGCGCGCTTCCTTAGCTGCTCGAGCGTCCCGAACTCCAGCTCGAGGAGCTGGAGCCGCCCCAGCCGCTGCGGGCGCTGGCCTGGCTGCCGAAGCCGCCACGGGAGGTGGAGGAGGACACCGACATCGGCCGGGTGGTGGTCCTAAAGCCGCTGCCCGACTGCGCCTGGCGCGACTTGGAGAAGGTCGAGCCGCTGGCGATGCGCTGGTTGAGCGTCGAGTTGGCGTAGCTGCCGCGGTCGTCGCGATAGCGGTAGACCGGCTCGGAGTAATAGTTGCGGCTACCGCCGCTGAGCAGGTTGCCGATCAGCAGGCCGGTGAGCAGGCCGCTGTCGATACTGCTGAGCGACGAACCCTGTCCGGCTCCGGGGCTGACCCCGGCCGCCGCCAGCTGCTCGCGGGTGAAGGCGCCCTGGGCGTTGATTTCAAAGCCGCCCAGCTTCGGCACGAACTTGCCGTTGGAGTCTATCTGGCACCAGTTTTCCACGAAGTCGGCATCGCAATCGGCCTGGTTGTCGTAGACCGGCGCCTGGGCGCGGTGCTCCGCCATGGCCTTGATATAGGCATCGGAGCAGACGTCCACGGCGATCTTGCCGTCCACGCATTCCTGCACCGACTGGAAGTTGAATTTCTGCTGGACCGCGAGGGTCTCCGGCTCCGAGTTGCAGCCCGAGATCGCCAGCGCCACCGAGGCGGCCAGGGAGAGCTGAACGTATTGGCTTCGTTTCATCGAGGGCTCCGTGCGGTCGATCAGTTCTGCGAAGGGGTCATGCAGGCGGCGTTGAGCAGGCCGACGCTGATGGCCACGGCGGCGACGTAGATGCCGGCGGCGATTTCACCGTTGCGGATGCGCTGCGAAGTGCCCTTGAGCACCAGGCTGGTCATCAGGAACGCCAGCAGTTGCACCACGGCGGCGATCAGCGCCCAGACGGCGAAGTCCAGCAGGCTGATGGAGTAGGCGATGACATTGCTCGCCGGAATGGCGAAGCCGATGATGGCGCCGCCCAGGGCGATGGCGGCGGAGATGTTGCCCTCGCGGATCAGCTGGAACTCCTTGTGTGGCGTCAGGCGGGTGTAGACGAACTGGAACAGGGCGAACAGCACGGCCGCGCCGAGGATGTAGGTCAGGAAACCGACCACGGCGAATTTGTTCAGGGAAATGGAAAGGGCTTCAAGCATGGGTTCTGGTCCTTGTCAGAGGGTTTGCAGGTCGGTCATGTACAGGGAAATGCCCAGTGAGGTCACCAGGCTGACGCTGCCGTCGGCGTATTGCTCCACGGAAAACAGCAGGAATTCGCGGCGATTGGTCAGGCCGGTGTCGCGGGCATAGAGCATCGAGTGGCTTTCGAAGGCGAAGGTCTCGTCCGGCTTGGACACCTGCTCGCGCAGCGGCACCAGCTCGGTCTGCCCGGCTTCGGTACCCCATTCGCGCTGGTACTCGACGCCGTCGAGGCTGTAGGTGGGCTGGCCGATCAGGCTGTCCGGGCCGGCCAGGCGGCGCAGTTCGGCTTCACTGTTGACGGCCTGGTTGCTCAGGTAGTTGAACAGGATGATCGATTTGACCTGGCCGTCGATGCCGCCGCTGGTGTGCACCTGCAGCCAGTAGTCCTCGTCGTCCAGGTAGTAGCGCGACAGCCATTCGGACTGGCCCAGGTCCACCAGGCCTTCGCTGTAGACCGCCTGGTCGCCGGGAATCGCCACGCGGCTGTTGTCGGCGAGCAGCAGCTTGAGGCTGGCATCGAAGCGGATGCCAGCGCCCATGCTCAGGCCCAGTGGGCCGGTGGCGAAACTCGAGCTTGTGGTGGCCGGGGCCTGCAGCCCCAGAAAGCGTTTAAACCATCCCATTGTCGATGTCCTTGAGGCGGCTGGAAGCGATGTAGAAGAGTTCGCCGCCCTGGATCCGCGTATCGCTGTGCGGGTTGATCTGCGGGTGTTGCGCGCCGCGGGCGCGGTAGCCGATCAGGGTGGCGTTGTAGCTTTCTTTGAGGCGTACGTAGAGTTCGGCGAAACGGCCCTCGTAAGTCTCGGGCAGGCGCATGACGTATTGGGTGGCGCCCTGGCCGACGCACAGCAGTTCGTTGATCACCACCGAGGAGCCGGGGTCCTGGGAGGAGCGCACCAGCATCTCGATGGCCATGCTCGAGGTGCACTCCAGCTTCGGTGCGTAGGAGGCGGCCAGGGTGGCGATTTCGCTGTCGTTGAAGTGGGCGACCACATGGCCGGCAGGGCGCAGCTGGTTGATCGCCAGCACGCTGGCCAGGGTCAGGTCGTCGGAACTGGTGCGCACCAGCACCCGTTCGGCGCCGGGCACCCCGGCGCGCAGCAGCAGGGCCGCGGACGACAGGCTTTCGCCCCTGACGAAGGCGGCCTTGCCCTGCATCGGGTTCTCGTCGAGGGTCGCGTCGCAGATGACGATCAGGTTGTCGTTGGAGGTTTCGTCCTGCAGCAGCAATTCGATCACCCGCTCACTGGACGCGCCTTCCCAGCCGACCAGCACGGTATGCCCGGTCTGGCCGGTGAAGTCGCCTTTGCCTTTCATGCCTTTTCTCCATAGGTCCATAACGCTGCTGGTGGTCTTGCCGATGGCCGCGGTCAGCAGGGCGATGCCGCCGAGCATCACCCACACCGCCACGAAGACCCGGCCTGCGGCGGATTGCGGCGACAGGTCGCCATAACCCACGGTCAGGGTGGTGGTGAAATAGAAATAGATGAAGGTCGCGGGCGCGGTGAGGTGTTGCTCGCCCAGGGCCACCAGGCCGAGGTAGGAGGTCGCGGCATGCACGCCGAGCGCGATGGCCAGGCCCATCCAGCCGAAGCGCTGGAAGAAGGTGGCCGCGTATACCCGAAGCAAGATGAAAATCGACATCGAATCCCTGATTTCCTGTTGAGCTGATCTATCCGTGATGCAGCGCGCCGTGCCCGGGCAAGGCATGGCTCATTGCCGCGCGGCATTAGACATCGGCTTGGCGCCGGATAAAAGCATTTTTGCTGCGATGAACCCCGCGAAGGCGCCAAAGATGTGGCCTTCGAAGGAAACCCCGGCCCGTGGCAGGAACCCCAGGACCAGGCCGGAATACAGAAACATCGTCACCGCGGCGGCCAACAGGCTGCTCCAGCTGCGCAATAACCAGGCACGGGTGAGGATGTAGGCCCACAGGCCGAAGACCCAGGCGCTGGCGCCGACATGGATGCCCCGGAAGCCGAACAGCCAGACCAGGGCGCCGCCGAGCAGGATGATGATCAGGCTGGCCACCACGAAGCGCCGCTGGCCTTCGGCGATCACCATGGCGCCGAGGATCAGCAAGGGCACCAGGTTGGCGGTCAGGTGGGTAAAGGAGCCGTGGAGAAAGGGCGAGGTGAGTATCCCCGGCAAACCCTGCAGGGTACGCGGGATCAGGCCGAAGATATTCAGGCTGTAGCCGCTCAGGCTGTTGAGCACCTGTACGGCGATCATCACCAGGGCCAGGCCCGCCAGGGTCTTGAAACCGTTTGCAACCGCCATCGAGGCCCTCCCATAGGCCAGAAAAAGGGCGCAGGGTGCTTAAGCGCAGGTGATCCATTGTAGGAGCGCAGCTTGCTCGCGATGATCGTTAACGATACCGCGTACTGACTGGATGAGCGCGGCGCTCTCCAGTCCATCGCGAGCAAGCTCGCTCCTACAGTTTCCGTGGCATTGCACCGCGTGCCTTTTTTACTTCTCCAGGAGCCTTACTCGGCCGACTTCTGTTTCTTCAGTCGCTCGAGGATCGCGTTGGCGCTGCCCTGGTCCGGCACGATGTTGGCTTCGCGCAGGCGGCGTTCCAGGTCGTTGCCGTTGCTCGCATCGGCCAGTTGCTCCTGGGCTTCCATTTCCGCCGCGCGCTGATCCTGGCGGGCCTGCAGGCGGTTCAGGGTGTTGACTGCGGTTTCCAGCTTGCCGTTGGCGCCGCCGCTGGCGATCGAGGCGCTGACCTGGGCCTTCTGCACGCTTTCCCGGGCCTTGGCCATGTCCACTTGCTGGCGCAGGCTGCGGATGCGCGCCTCGGCCTTGCCGATGTCCTTGCGCATATTCTCGGCGTAGGCGCCGAATTCGCTGGCTTGCTTCTGCTCCGCTTCCAGGCCGGTGGTCAGGGTCGAGATGGCTTCGGCGACTTCCAGGGCCAGGTCTTCGCGGTTGGCCTGCAGCGAGGCGAGGGCCTTGGATTCCAGGTCGGCGATCTTCGCGGTGAATTCGCTGACCCGCTCGGTGGACAGCTTGTGCTTGGCCATGATGGTGACCAGCTCGCGCTTGGCGTTGGACAGGGCGTTGTCGGCGTCGCGGATTTCCTGGTCGAGGATGCGCAGGGCCTGCTGGTCGGCGATGCTTTCGCCGACTTCGTTGGCGCCGCCGCGCAGGGCGGTGAACAGTTTGTTCCAGATGGACTGAGTCATGTAGGCGTACTCCGGATTCTCGGCAATCAGTTGAAGAAGCTTTCGAAGGCTTCGGTGGCGCGTTGGACGTTGTCCACCAGGGTCTTGACCTCGGTCACCACGTTGGTCAGGTTCGAGCTGGCGCTCAGGGCGCCGAACATGTTGTAGACGGTCTGGCCGTTGGGCATGGACTCGATACCGATCGAGGACAGGGGGAACATCTCCCGGCTGCGCAGCACCGCGTCATTGAAGCGGGCGACGTCGTTGATCGACTCCAGGTCTACCAGCACGGTGTCGACGATGATCTGCTCGCCGACCACCGCGATGTAGATCGGCAGGCCGCCGAAGTCGTGCATTTCCAGCTTGATGCTTGGCTCGGCGCCTTGAATCAGGCTCAGGCCGATTTCGTTCGAGGTCACTTCGTCCAGGGCCTGCAAGGCGCTGAAGAGGCGGTCGATGGTCCAGTTCTCACCTGCGATCATGTCATTCTCCAATACCGGTGCGCCGCCGATCAGGGGTTGGCGCAGCTTCTTCTCAATGTGCTTGAGCACGCTCCGGTTTTCCGGAAGTACCCAGGTTTCGTGTTTCACATAACCAGCGGCACTCAGGCCCGCGCGCATCTGCTTCATGTAGAAGCTCGACGGCTTCTTGGCGGAAGCCTTGCTGCTGGGGGCCCTGTTGCTGGAGGCCCTGTTGCTGGAGGCCTTGTTGCTGGAAGGTTTCGAGCGCTCTCCTTGTCGACTCTCTGAGGAAGCCGGTAGGTCAGCAGGCTGACTGGCCGGGAGGGTCTTTTTCATGGGGTGACTCCGTTGTGCACGTATCACGCGTGAGAACATTACAGGGGATTTTGTTACGACTCAATGACTCACGCGTGATATTTTCGATGCATCGAAAAAATAACTGGAGGGCTCTGGAACGGCGGTTTCCATCGGTAAAGCGAGGTTTCCGGGGTTCAATTCAAGCTCGCCAGCCGCTGGTGCAGGCGCTCGACCTGGGCATCGCGGCGATAGCTGATGCGCCAGTGCTCGGTGTCCAGAAGGCTCATTGAATCCATGCCGGGGCGGTCCTTGTGCAGTGGGCGAGGCTGTTGATCATCGCCCGGGCGATGTCGGGACGTGGAATTTATACAGGGTGCAGGGATAGCCGTCTGCCGTGATCGGATGACAACTGTAGGCGTCGCCGACGAGCGCGGGAATGACCCGGGCCCAGAAATCCCGGGCCGGCCGGTTGTCGTCGATGTGGACGACCTGCCAGTGCCCGGGCAGCTGTTCCAGCAGTTGCCTCACCACCTGCCGGCCGATGCCGCGACCGCGAAAGCGCCGGGCCACGAAGAAGTAGGCGAGGTTGTACTGCACCTCGGCCAGTTTCACCTTGTCGTCCACCGTGGCGAAACCTGCCAGTTCGCCATCGACCCGGATCAGGTAGGGGCGCGTGGCCGCCTCGCGCCAGTATTCGAGCAACGGACGGATCTCGAACAGACCGTGGCGGCCGAGCTTGAGCGGCAGCCACTCGCTGAGTTCGTACAGGTAGAACTGCATCAGGTTTTCGATGCATTGCAGCTCGTCGCGCTGGGCCGGGTGCAGTTCGATCTGGCTCATGGTTCCCGGCTTCGCACGGTGTCGGTGGGCGAGGCGGCCTTGGCCGCGAAGTAGCATTCGGCGCTGAGGCTGTACAGCAGGCTGGGGGCCAGGCCGGGGAAGTCGTCCAGTTCGCCGTCGCGGGTCAGGCCCAGGCGCTCCAGGGCGCGGCGCGACGGCAGGTTGTCGGGGCGTACCAGGCCGATCACCTGTTCCTTGCCCAGCACGCGGAACGCCAGGTGCAGCGCGGCGCCGGCCATTTCGCTGGCGTAACCCTGGCCCCAGGCCTCGACGGCGAAGCGAAAGTACAGGTTCAGCCCGCTGCGCTCGCCGAAGCGGCTGTGCATGACGCCGCCGAACCCCAGCACCCGTTCGGGCTGGGCGCGGTCGCAGACCACCCAATAGCCGAAACCCTGGTCCTGCCAGTGTTGTATCCAGCCCTGCAGCCGGTGCTGGCAGCTCTCGCGGCTGTCGGGACCGGCCGGGTTGTAGCGCTGGGTTTGTGGGTCGCCGTGGATCAGGTGGGTGACGTCCAGGTCGGCGGCCGTTGGCGCGCGCAACAGCAGGCGGGCGGTGAGGGTGGTCGCGGAAGGGGGAGCATCGGGCATAGGGTTCGTCCGTACGCGAGGGGGGTATTTTTCTTCAATACACTGGGCGGCCTGCGCACTTACCTTGGTCACCGGACTCTCCGATTGATCCTTTGAAGGTGTGTGATGAGCGTAGTGTTTTCCATGGCGGCCTTCGCGCTAGCCTCTTCGATTACCCCCGGCCCGGTCAATATCGTGGCCCTGAGTTCCGGCGCGCAGTTCGGCTTTCGCGCCAGCCTGCGGCATGTCGGTGGCGCGACCCTGGGTTTTGTCCTGTTGCTGGTGCTGATCGGCCTGGGCCTGCATGAGCTGCTGCGGCTGTGGCCGTTCCTGACCCGCGGCATCCAGCTGTTCGGGGTGGCCTTCCTGTTGTTCATGGCCTGGAAGCTGGCGATGGACGACGGCCGGCTGGGCAGCGACGACCAGGCCAAGGCGCCGTCGGCCTGGTACGGCGCGATCATGCAATGGCTCAACCCCAAGGCCTGGCTGGCCTGCGTCGCCGGCATGGGCGCGTTTGCCGCCAATGGCGAGGCGCTGCTGGTGTGGCAATTCGCGCTGGTGTACTTCGTGATCTGCTACTTGTCGATTGCCTGTTGGGCCTACGCCGGGACGTTTTTGCGCCAGTACCTGAGCAACCCGAAGGGCATGCGTCTGTTCAACCGCAGCATGGCGGCGCTGCTGGTGGCGAGTGCGGTGTATCTGTTGTTGCCTTGAGAGGGCGTTGGCCGGTCTAGCCTTATCGCGAGCAAGCTCGCTCC
>NZ_JAQZAB010000104.1:44616-213011 GCF_028640915.1 Pseudomonas sp. B3G-3
GGATTCATGTTCTGTAGGAGCGAGCTTGCTCGCGATGAGGGCCACCGGGGGCGACGCATCACCCGCGATATTGCCCCGGCGTCGCCGCCAGGTGCTGCTTGAAGGCGCGCTGGAAATGCGCCTGGTCGGCGAAGCCGGCTTCCAGGGCCACGTCGGCGATCGGCTCGCCGTCACGCAGCCGGCTTTGGGCGAACTGCACCCGCTGGTTGACCACGAAGGCGTGGGGCGTCATGCCGTAATGCTGCTTGAAGGCGCGGATCAGGTAGGACGGCGACAGCTCGGCGGCCTGGCAGATTTCCTCCAGCTTCAGCGAGCGGGTGCAGTGTTGGCGAATGTAGTCGGCGGCCCGTTGCAGCTTCTGGTTGCTTTCGCGCGGTGGCCGGCTGGCCGGGTTCAGGCGTTGTTGCAGGTCGCTGAAAAACGCCACCGCGGCGCTGTGTTTTTGCAGGACTTCGGCCTGTTCGTCCACCAGTACTTCATACAGGCGGTTGAGCCCGGCATAGAGCTCGGGGTCATCGCTGTGGGGCGTGGAAAAGGCGCGAAAGCCCTGGTCCTGGCTGAACCCCAGCTGATGCTGCAGGTCGGTCAGCCAGGGGGTGTCGACATAGAGCATGAGATACGACCAGGGCTGGTCGTCGATCGGGTTGCAGGCGTGCACTTCGCCGGGGTTCATCAGCACCACGGTGCCGGCGCTGATGCGAAACCGCGCTTGCTCGTGCAGGTAGGTGCTGTGCCCGGCGGTGATGGCGCCGATGGAGAAATGTTCGTGGGCATGCCGGGCGTAACAGACCTTGCGCCCGTCGGCGATCGAGCGGGCCTCGATAAAGGGCAGCGCCGCATCGCGCCAGAACTGCGGGGCGGTATCGAGGCTGGGGCTCAAGCTCGGCTTCATCAAAGGCATCCCATCGGCAAGCGTCGGCCTGCGAGTGTATTAGGTCTCGCCGGCGAAGGCTCGCTCCAGCGCGGCGATATCGAGTTTTTTCATCTGCAGCAGGGCCTGCATCACCCGCTGCGACTTGGCCGTGTCGGGGTCGGTCATCCAGTGGTTCAGCGCGCAGGGCACGATCTGCCAGGACAATCCGAACTTGTCCTTGAGCCAGCCGCACTGCTGGGCCTGGGGATCGCCGCCGTAGGACAGGGCGCTCCAGAAATGATCGATTTCGCCCTGGTTCTGGCAGTTGACCTGCAGCGAAACCGCTTCGTTGAACTGGAACACCGGGCCGCCGTTGAGGCCGGTGAAGGTCTGGCCATCGAGTTCGAAGGACACGGTCATCACCGAGCCTTCCGGGCGACCGTGGAACTCGAAGCCGGCCTTGCCGTAGTGGGTGAGGGCGGTGATGCGCGAGTGCTCGAAGACCGAACAGTAGAACTGGGCGGCGGCTTCGGCCTGATGGTCGAACCACAGGCAGGGGGTGATGCGATGAATGAGCGACATGACGGTTCTCCTCGGCGGATGGTCCACGCTTGAGCAAGCGTAGCCAGCCCGGGGGCGGCCGGGACTGCCGTAGATCGACAAAGCGCAGCCGGGCGAGGAGCGGTATCGAGCCGGCGCATCCGGCTCAGGATCGCCGCCCTTGCTCGGCGACCCAGGCGTTGGCCATGTCGATGAAGGCGCGCAGTTTCGGCTGGCTCTGGGTGCGGCTGGGAAAGTACAGGTACAGGCCCGAACTCAGCGGGACGAACGGTTGCAGCACAGACTCCAGGCGCCCGCTGGCCAGGTCGTCGGCCACCTCGAAGTCGCAGGCGTAGGCCAGCCCCTGTCCGCCCCGCGCCATGGCGACCAGCAAGTGCCGATCGTTGACCACCAGCGGACCCTCGACGCCGACGGTGAAATCCCGCCCGTTGCGCCGGAACTCCCAGCGATGGGTCGTGCCCGAGGTGAGGAAGCGAAAGCCGATGCCCTGGTGCCGGGTCAGTTCTTCCGGGGTCTGCGGCCTGCCGGCCCGGGCGAAATAGTCCGGGGAGCCCACCACCGACCATTGCAGGTCCGGGGTCAGGCGCACGGCGACCATGTCCTTTTCGATCGACTCGCCCAGGCGGATACCGGCATCGAAGCCCTCGCTGACCAGGTCGACCGCGGCATCGTCCAGGGAAATCTCCAGCCGGACGTCGGGATAGGCCGCGCGATAGCGCGAGATCAGGGGTTCGATCAGCAGCTTGCCGGACAGCCGTGGCGCGGTCAGGCGCAGGGTGCCCATCGGCCGGTCGCGATAGCTGCCCAGCACCGCCAGGGCGTCGCCGATTTCACTGGCGGCCGGGCGCAGGCGGATGAACAGGCTGCTGCCGGCTTCCGTCAGGGCCACGCGGCGGGTGGTGCGCTGGAACAGCAGCACCCCGGTACGCCGCTCCAGGGTCTTTACCGCATGGCTCACGGCGGTCGGGGTCACCCCCAGCTGGCTGGCGGCGAGGGTGAAGCTCTTGTGTTCGGCGACGGCGAGAAACTCGGTCAGGCCGTCGAAAGGGTCCTGGTTCATTGCAAGGCCATTATGAAAGACACGTTCATAGTGCTTGTAGCACGGAGCCATTTTTCTCACCAATGTTCCTGCGTACCTTGTGCTCACCCACTCCTTACAAGGTACTGATCATGACTGCTCAAACCCCTTTCAAACGTGTCTGGCTGATCACCGGGGCTTCCCGTGGCATCGGCGCGAAAATCACCGCCGCAGCCCTGGCCCACGGCGATGCGGTGGTGGCCACCGCGCGCAATGCCCAGTCGCTCAGCGAGCGTTTCGGCGCGCAGCCGGGCCTGCTGGCGGCGCAACTGGATGTCACCGACGAGGCCCAGGCCCGCGACGTGGCGCAGATGGCCGTCGAGCATTTCGGCCGCATCGACGTGCTGGTCAACAACGCCGGTTTCGGCCTGCTCGGCGCGGTGGAGGAGGCCAGCGGCGACGAGATCCGCCGGGTCTATGAAACCAACGTGTTCGGCCTGCTCAATGTCACCCGCGGGGTGCTGCCGCACATGCGCGCCGCCCGCAGCGGTCATGTGATCAATATCTCGTCGATCGGCGGCTATCAGTCGGGGCCGGGCTACGGGGTCTACTGCTCGACCAAGTTCGCCGTCGAAGGTTTGAGCGAGGCCCTGCACAGCGAGCTGGCGCCTTTGGGCGTGAAGGTCACGGTGGTCGAGCCGGGCTACTTCCGCACCGACTTCCTCGATGGCAATTCGTTGCTGGAGTCGCCGGCCTCGATCGCCGACTACACGACCACCGTTGGCCAGGTACGCCAGCAGGCCAAGGCCTATAACCAGCAGCAGCCGGGCGATCCGGACAAGCTGGCGCAGGCGCTGATCGCCCTGGTCGAAGCCGAGCAACCGCCGCTGCGCCTGCCCCTGGGCACCGACACCCTGGGCGCCATCGCGGCGAAGAACGCCTACGTCGAGCAGGAAACCGCGACCTGGCGGGCGCTGTCGGCCTCCACCGATTTCTGATGTTGCACTCATCGCCCGGCCGCCCCGTCCAGGCCGGTTGGGCGTGACCGGCGGTCGCAGAATCCGGCCTGTTCGGCAAACTGCGCTTAGCTGTATGGAAAACCTCGCGGCGCGCGTAGGCCTTCGGCCACAGCGACGCCGCTCCAGGATCCCGTGAATCCTGTCCCCCTCGGCCTGAGGAATTGTGCATGTTGACACTCAATATCAATGGCAAGGACCAGCAGCTCGAGGTGCCCGCGGACATGCCGCTGCTCTGGGTGCTGCGCGATGTGGCGCACCTGACCGGCACCAAGTTCGGCTGCGGCATGGCGCAATGCGGCGCCTGCACCGTGCATGTCGACGGCGCGCCGCTGCGTTCCTGCGTGACCCCGGCCGCGGCGGTGGCCAACGGGCAGAAAATCCTCACCATCGAAGGCCTGTCGACGGACGGCTCGCACCCGGTGCAGCGCGCCTGGGCCGAGCTGGACGTGGTGCAGTGCGGTTACTGCCAGTCGGGGCAGATTATGTCGGCCGCGGCCTTGCTGGCGAAGATCCCGTCGCCCACCGACAGCGATATCGACCAGGCGCTGTCCGGCAATATCTGCCGCTGTGGCACCTACCCACGGATCCGCGCGGCGGTCAAACGCGCCGCCGAAATCGGCTGAGTCGGCATTAAGAGGGACAAGGCATGATCACTGCGTCGCGTCGTGGATTTCTCAAAGGGGGTGCGCTGCTCGGCGGTGGCCTGGTGGTGGCGTTCGTCATCCCAGGGGCCAATCGTTTTGCCCGGGCGGCGAGCGAAGAATTCGTGCCCAATGCGTTCTTGCGCATCGCTCCGGACGGCATGGTCACCGTGGTGCTCGGCCATTCGGAAATGGGCCAGGGCATCTGGACCGGGCTGTCGATGCTGATCGCCGAGGAGCTGGATGCCGACTGGTCGAAGATCCGCGTCGAGCACGCGCCGGCCGCCGCGGTGTATGGCTTGCCGGCGTTCGGCGGGATGCAGATCACCGGCGGTTCGACCTCGACCTGGATGGAGTTCGACCGCTATCGCCAGGCCGGCGCCGCAGCGCGCCAGATGCTGATCGAAGCCGCGGCCAAGCGCCTGCAAGTAGCACCCTCGACCCTGCACACCGAGCAGGGCTGGGTGGTGGCCGGTGACCAGCGCCTGAGCTACGGCGACCTGGCCAACGACGCCGGGCAACTGCCGGTGCCGGACCCGGCCTCGCTGCACTTGAAGGAGGCCAAGGACTGGCGGCTGATCGGCAAGCCGACCAAGCGCCTGGATACGCCGGAGAAAATCACCGGCCGCGCGCAATTCGGCATGGACATGTATTTCGACGGCCTGCTGACCGCCGTGGTCCTGCGTTCGCCAGTGTTCGGCGGCACGCTCAAGTCGTTCGATCCCCAGGCGGCGCTGGCGGTGCCTGGGGTGATCAAGGTGCTCCAGGTGCCCACGGGCGTGGCGGTGGTCGCCGAGCATTACTGGGCGGCCAAGCAGGGGCGCGATGCGCTCAAGGCCGAATGGGACCTGGGGCCGAACGCCAACATGAGCAGCGAAAGCCTGATGCAGAGCTTTCGCAAGCTGGCGCTGACCCCCGGGACCAAGGTCGCCGAGGCCGGCGATGCGGCCGGGAGCATGGCCAAGGCGGCGCAGGTGATCAAGGCCGAATACAGCGTGCCGTACCTGGCCCATGCGCCGATGGAGCCGCTCAACTGCACGGTGCGCATCGGCGCCGACAAGTGCGAGATCTGGACCGGCACCCAGTTCCAGACCCTGGACCAGATGGTCGCGTCGAAGATCACCGGGCTCAAGCCGGAGCAGGTACAGATCCATACGCAATTTCTGGGTGGCGGTTTCGGCCGCCGGGCCAACCCGACCTCGGACTTCGTCAGCGAAGCGGTGGAGGTGGCCAAGGCCGCCGCAGCCCCGGTGAAAACCGTCTGGTCGCGGGAAGACGATGTGCGCGGCGGCTACTTCCGTTCAGCGTTCCTGCACCAGGCACAGGTCGGCCTGGACGCCCAGGGCCTGCCGCTGGCCTGGCAGCATGTGCTGGTGGGGCAGTCGATCATGGCCGGCACCTCGTTCGAGGCCAGCTTCGTCAAGAACGGCATCGACAACACTTCGGTCGAGGGCCTGGCGGACGGGCCTTACCTGAAGGGCACGCCGAACCACCGGGTCGACCTGCATTCGCCGATGACCGGCATCACCGTGCTGTGGATGCGCTCCGTGGGCCATACCCACACCGCGTTCGTCGTCGAGTCGCTGATCGACGAGATGGCCGACGCGATAGGCAAGGACCCGGTGGAATACCGCCGCATCCTGCTCAAGGATCACCCGCGGCACCTGGGCGTGCTCAACCTGGCGGTGGAGAAGGCCGGCTGGGGCAAGCCCATGCCCAACGGCCATGCCTTGGGCGTGGCGGTGCACGAGTCCTTCGGCAGTTACGTGGCGCAGGTGGTCGAGGTGTCCCTGGAGGCCGAGCAGATTCGCGTGCACCGGGTGGTCTGCGCGGTGGATTGCGGCATCGCGGTGAACCCGCAAAGCATCGTCGCGCAGATGGAGTCGGGCATCACCTTCGGCCTGGGCATGGCCCTGCACAGCCGCATTTCCTTCAAGGACGGCCGGGTGGTGCAGTCCAACTATCACGACTTCCAGGTGTTGCGCCTGAACGAGATGCCCCAGGTCGAGGTGCATATAGTCGCCAGTACCGACAAGCCCGGCGGTATCGGCGAGACGGGCGTGCCGCCCACGGCGCCGGCGGTGGCCAACGCGGTGTTCGCCCTGACCGGCCAGCGGCTGCGCGAGCTGCCGTTGCAACTGGCGGGGGTGTGAGATGAAACGCCACCTGTTCCTCGGTTCGCTGATCCTGGTCGGCCTGGGCGGTTATGCCTCGGACCTGTTCGCCGCCGATGAACCGGCGCTGGCGGCGTTCGCGACGGTGCAGAAGGTGTTCCAGAGCCCGCGCTGCCAGAATTGCCATATTCCCGGGGATGCGCCCTTGCAGTTCGACGCCGGCACGCCCCACGCCATGGCCGTGGTCCGTGGCCTGGACGGCAAGGGCGCGGCGGGGCTGCCGTGCTCTACCTGCCATGGCGAAAGCAACCCGCCGGCCAGCTATGGCCCGCACATGCCGCCGGGGGCGCCGCACTGGAGCCTGCCGCCGGCGGCGCACAAGATGGCCTGGATCGGCCTGCCGGCCGACCGCCTGTGCCAGATGATCAAGGACAAGGCCAGCAACGGCGACCGCGACTTTGCCGCGCTGATCAAGCATGTCAGCGAAGACAAGCTGGTGCTCTGGGGCTGGAACCCCGGTGGCAACCGCGCGCCGGTCCCGGTGCCCCACGACATCTTCGTCAGCCAGTTCAAACTCTGGGCCGAGGCGGGCGGACCCTGTCCGGCGGTCGGAAGTTGACGCCAGGGGCACCCTGGGAGGGCTGGTTGCGGGCAGTCGCAGGCCCTGGCAACTAAGCTCTATAGGAGTTACCCGCCAATGGAGTGTGCGATGTTTTCCCCAGACAAGCCTGTCCAGGCACCGGACCAGGTGCCATCCCCGGAGGCGGACGACCCGTCCCGGCAACTGTTGCGCGATCAGAACCGCCGGGCCGAGCAGGAGCTGGCCGCGGTGCAGGTAGCCAACCTCGATAAACTGACCCTGCTGCCCAACCCCCACGGCTTTGCGGTGCTGGCCGGCGATGCGTTGCAGGCCTGCAAGGACCTCAACTGCCCGGCGACCTTGCTGCTGTTCGACCTCGACGATATCTACCGCATCGCCCGCGCTTACGGGGCGGAAGAAGGCGAGGCGGCGCTCAAGACCTTCGCCGACGGCCTGCGTATCGCCTTTCGCGAAAGCGACGTGGTCGGGCATCTGGAGTACCAGCGTTTCGCGGTACTGCTGACCGGCTCGGAACGGGTGGAAAAACTGGCGATCATCGCTCGCCTGCAGGCCATCCTCGACGAGCGCACCGCCACCCAGCAGTGCATTTACGACATCTGTTTCAGCATCGGCCAGATCGAGTTCGATCCGGCCCAGCCGGCCGATGTGGAAACCTTGCTGGCGGAAGCCGACAAGACCATGAGCAGGCCGGGCCTCGGGCCGCAGATAAAGGACTAGCCGCTGATCCAACCCGCTGTGTGGGCTGGACGGAGAGAAAGTCCAGCCAATAAAAAAACCGCCCTCAGGCGGTTTTTTATTGGCCGGTTGTCACTCGGCGGCCGGCACCAGGAACGCGGCTTCGAGCAACTGCCGGGTGTAGGGATGCTGCGGCGCGGCGAAGATATCTTGCGCGTCGCCCTGTTCCACCACCTGGCCATGCTTGACCACCATCAACTGGTGGCTCAGGGCCTTGACCACCGCCAGGTCGTGGCTGATGAACAGGTAGGTCAGGTTGTACTTGGCCTGCAGCTTGCGCAGCAGTTCCACCACCTGGCGCTGTACGGTGCGGTCGAGGGCCGAGGTCGGCTCGTCCAGCAGGATCAGCGCCGGCTTGAGTACCAGGGCGCGGGCGATGGCGATGCGCTGGCGCTGGCCACCGGAGAACTCGTGCGGGTAGCGATGCCGGGTTTCCGGGTCCAGGCCGACTTCCTTGAGCGCCTCGATGATTGCCTGTTCCTGCTCGGCGGCGGTGCCGATCTTGTGGATGCGCAGGCCTTCGCCGACGATCTGGCTCACGCACATGCGCGGGCTGAGGCTGCCGAAAGGGTCCTGGAACACCACCTGCATCTCCCGGCGCAACGGCCGCACCTGCTGCTGCGAAAGGCCGTCCAGCTGCTTGCCTTCGAAGCGGATGGCGCCCTTGCTGGCGATCAGCCGCAGGATCGCCAGGCCCAGGGTGGACTTGCCCGAGCCGCTTTCGCCGACGATGCCCAGGGTCTGGCCCTGGGGCAGGCTGAAGTTGATGCCATCCACCGCCTTCACATGGTCGACGGTGTGGCGCAGCAGGCCTTTCTTGATCGGGAACCAGACCTTCAGGTCCTCGACCTGCAACAGCGGCGGGCCGACCACATTGGTCGCCGGCTTGCCGCTGGGCTCGGCCGCCAGCAGTTCGCGGGTGTAGGGATGCTGCGGCGCGCGGAACAGCTCTTCGCAGGGCGCCTGCTCGACAATGCAGCCGCGCTGCATCACGCAGACGCGGTGGGCGATGCGCCGGACCAGGTTGAGGTCGTGGCTGATCAGCAGCAAGGCCATCCCCAGGCGCGCCTGCAACTCCTTGAGCAGTTCGAGGATCTTCAACTGCACGGTGACGTCGAGGGCGGTGGTCGGCTCGTCGGCGATCAGCAGCTCCGGCTCGTTGGCCAGGGCCATGGCGATCATCACCCGTTGCCGCTGGCCGCCGGACAGCTCATGGGGCAGGGCCTTGAGGCGCTTGTGCGGCTCGGGGATGCCCACCAGATCCAGCAGCTCCAGGGTGCGCTGGGTCGCGACCTTGCCGGTCAGGCCCTTGTGCAGGCCCAGCACCTCGTTGATCTGCTTCTCGATGCTGTGCAGCGGGTTGAGCGAGGTCATGGGCTCCTGGAAGATCATGGCGATGCGGTTACCGCGGATATGGCGGATGGTCTTCTCTTTCTGGGTCAGCAGATCCTGGCCGGCGTAGTGGATAGTGCCGGACGGATGGCGGGCCAGCGGGTAGGGCAGCAGGCGCAGGATCGAGTGCGCGGTCACCGATTTGCCGGAGCCGCTTTCGCCCACCAGGGCCAGGGTTTCGCCGCGCTTGATGTCGAAGCTGATGCCCTCGACCACCCGTTGCTTGTGCTCGCCGACGACAAATTCGACGGCGAGGTCGCGGACTTCGATCAGATTGTCCTGATTCATCTCATTTCCTCGGGTCGAAGGCATCGCGAGCGGACTCGCCGATGAATACCAGCAGGCTCAACATGATCGCCAGCACGGCAAAGGCACTGATGCCCAGCCACGGCGCCTGCAGGTTGGATTTGCCCTGGGCCACCAGTTCGCCCAGGGACGGCGCGCCGGGTGGCAGGCCGAAACCGAGGAAGTCGAGGGCGGTCAGGGTGCCGATGGCGCCGGTGAGGATGAAGGGCATGAAGGTCATGGTCGAGACCATGGCGTTGGGCAGGATGTGGCGGAACATGATGGCGCCGTTCTGCATGCCCAGGGCGCGGGCGGCGCGCACGTATTCCAGGTTGCGCCCGCGCAGGAACTCGGCGCGCACCACGTCCACCAGGCTCATCCAGGAGAACAGCAGCATGATCCCCAGCAGCCACCAGAAGTTCGGCTGCACGAAACTGGCAAGGATGATCAGCAGGTACAGCACCGGCAGCCCGGACCAGATCTCTAGGAAGCGCTGCCCGGCCAGGTCGACCCAGCCGCCATAGAAGCCCTGCAGCGCTCCGGCGATGACACCGATGATCGAGCTGAGGATGGTCAGGGTCAGGGCGAACAGCACCGAGACCCGGAAGCCATAGATCACCCGCGCCAGCACGTCGCGGCCCTGGTCGTCGGTGCCCAGCAGGTTGTCCGCCGAGGGCGGCGCGGGGGCGGGGACCTTCAGGTCGTAGTTGATGCTCTGGTAGCTGAACGGGATCGGCGCCCACAGCACCCAGGCGTCCTTGGCCGCCAGCAGCTCGCGGATGTACGGGCTCTTGTAGTTGGCCTCCAGGGGGAACTCGCCGCCGAAGGTGGTTTCCGGGTAACGCTTGAGCGCCGGGAAGTACCAGCCGTCGTCGTAGTGCACCACCAGCGGCTTGTCGTTGGCGATCAGCTCGGCGCCAAGGCTCAGGCCGAACAGGACCAGGAACAGCCACAGCGACCACCAGCCGCGCTTGTTGGCCTTGAACAGTTCGAAGCGCCGACGATTGAGGGGGGACAGGTTCATCTCAATGCTCCCGGCTTTCGAAGTCGATGCGTGGGTCGACCAGGGTGTAGGTCAAATCGCCGATCAGTTTCACCACCAGCCCCAGCAGGGTGAAGATGAACAGGGTGCCGAACACCACCGGATAGTCGCGGTTGATCGCCGCCTCGAAGCTCATCAGGCCCAGGCCGTCGAGGGAGAAGATCACCTCCACCAGCAAGGATCCGGTAAAGAAGATGCCGATGAAGGCCGAGGGGAAACCGGCGATCACCAGCAGCATGGCGTTGCGGAACACATGGCCGTAGAGCACACGGCGCTTGGTCAGGCCCTTGGCCCTGGCAGTGATCACGTACTGCTTGTTGATCTCGTCGAGGAAGCTGTTCTTGGTCAGCAGGGTCATGGTGGCGAAGTTGCCGATCACCAGGGCGGTCACCGGCAGGGTCAGGTGCCAGAAGTAGTCGAGGATCTTGCCGCCCCAGCTCAACTGGTCGAAGTTGTTCGAGGTCAGGCCGCGCAGCGGGAACCAGTCGAAATAACTGCCGCCGGCGAACATCACGATCAGCAGGATGGCGAACAGGAACGCCGGGATCGCGTAGCCGACGATGATCGCCGAGCTGGTCCAGACGTCGAAGTGGCTGCCGTGGCGGGTGGCCTTGGCGATCCCCAGGGGGATCGACACCAGGTACATGATCAGGGTGCTCCACAGCCCCAGGGAAATGGACACCGGGAGTTTCTCGCGGATCAGGTCGACCACCTTGGCGTCGCGGAAGAAGCTGTCGCCGAAATCCAGGGTGGCGTAGTTCTTGATCATGATCCACAGGCGTTCCGGCGCCGATTTGTCGAAGCCGTACATCTTCTCGATTTCCTTGACCAGGGCCGGGTCCAGGCCCTGGGCGCCACGGTAGCTGGAGCCGGCCACCGAGACTTCGGCGCCGCCGCCGGCGATGCGGCTGGTGGCGCCCTCGAAACCCTCGAGCTTGGCGATCATCTGTTCCACCGGGCCGCCGGGCGCGGCCTGGATGATCACGAAGTTGATCAGCAGGATGCCGAACAGGGTAGGGATGATCAGCAGCAGTCGCCGCAGAATGTAGGCCAGCATCTTATTGCTCCACGCCGGCGGGGGCGGCCTGCGAGTGGGTGTCCGGGGTCACGGCCGGCTTGGCGTCGGGCTTGATCCACCAGGTCTGGGTGCCGATGTCATATTTGGGCGAGACCTTCGGGTGGCCGATATGGTCCCAGTAGGCCACGCGCCAGGTCTTGATGTGCCAGTTGGGAATCACGTAGTAGCCCCATTGCAGCACCCGGTCGAGGGCGCGGGCATGGGCCACCAGGCTCTTGCGCGAGTCGGCGTTGATCAGGTCTTCCACCAGCGCATCGATGGTCGGGTCCTTGAGGCCGATGAAGTTGCGGCTGCCGGGGTTGTCGGCGCTGGAGGACTTCCAGTATTCGCGCTGCTCGTTGCCGGGCGAACTCGATTGCGGGAAGCCGCCGACCACCATGTCGAAGTCCCGCGAGCGCAGGCGGTTGATGTACTGGGAAACGTCGACCCGGCGGATCACCAGGTCGATCCCGAGGTCCGCGAGATTGCGCTTGAACGGCAGCAATATGCGCTCGAACTCGGTCTGGGCCAGCAGGAACTCGATCACCACCGGCTTGCCCTGGGCGTCGACCATCTTGTCGTCGACGATGCGCCAGCCGGCTTCCTGCAACAGCTGGTAGGCCTGGCGCTGCTGGGCGCGGATCATGCCGCTGCCATCGCACACCGAGGGCTGGAAGGCTTCGCTGAAGACCTGGTCGGGAATCTTCCCGCGCAGCGGTTCGAGGATCTGCAGTTCGTCGGCATCGGGCAGGCCGGTGGCGGCCATTTCCGAGTTCTCGAAGTAGCTGCGGGTGCGGGTGTAGGCACCGTTGAACAGTTGTTTGTTGGTCCACTCGAAGTCCAGCAGCAGGCTCAGGGCCTTGCGCACCCGCACATCCTGGAACAGCGGGCGGCGGAGGTTGTAGACGAAGCCCTGCATGCCGGTGGGGTTGCCGTTGGGGATCTGTTCCTTGATCAGCCGGCCTTCGCTCACGGCCGGGATGTTGTAGGCGTTGGCCCAGTTCTTCGCGCTGGTTTCCAGCCAGTAGTCGAACTGGCCGGCCTTGAGGGCTTCCAGGGCCACGGTGTTGTCGCGGAAATAGTCGGTGGCCATGACGTCGAAGTTGAACTGGCCGCGGTTGATCGGCAGGTCCTTGCCCCAGTAGTCCTTGACCCGCTCATAGCGCACCGAGCGTCCGGCCTTGACCTCGGCCACCTTGTACGGGCCGCTGCCGAGGGGGATTTCCAGGTTGCCCTTGGAAAAGTCGCGGTGCTCCCACCAGTGCTTGGGCAGTATCGACAGCTGCCCGAGAATCAGCGGCAGCTCGCGGTTGTTCTTGTGCTTGAACTTGAACAGCACCTTGAGCGGGTCTTCGGCGATCACGTCGTCGACGTCGGCGTAGTAGCCGCGGTACATCGGCGCGCCGGCCTTCATCAGGGTCTGGAAGCTGAACACCACATCTTCGGCGCGGATCGGCTGGCCGTCGTGGAAACGCGCCTCGGGGCGCAGGTAGAAGCGCACCCAGCTGTTGTCCGGGGCCTTCTCGATCTGCCCGGCGATCAGGCCGTACTCGGTGAAGGGTTCGTCCAGGCTCTGGCGCATCAGGGTGTCGTAGATCAGGCCGATATTGTCCGCCGGCACGCCTTTGTTGATGAACGGGTTGAGGCTGTCGAAGCCGCCGAAACCGGACTCGCGGAAGGTACCGCCCTTGGGTGCGTCCGGGTTGACGTAGTCGAAGTGCTTGAAGGTCGCCGGGTACTTCGGCGGTTCGTTGTACAGGGTCAGGGCGTGTTGCGGGGCGGCCTGGGCGAGGCAGGCGATTCCCGTCAGCAGCACGCCGCCGGCCCACGGGAGCAGGGCACGCAGGGGCATCATTGGGCTTTCTCCAGAGACTTCAGCCACCAGGCGCTCAGGCCCAGCTGGTAGGGCGGCGTGGTGACGAAGGCGAACCGGTTGCGGTACGCCAGGCGATGATAGTTGAGGTACCAGTTGGGGATGATGTAGTGCTGCCACAGCAGCACCCGATCCAGGGCCCGACCGGCGGCCAGTTGCTCGTCGCGGCTCTGCGCGGCGAGCAATTGTTCCAGCAGGTGATCGACGATGGGGTTGTCGATGCCTGCATAGTTCTTGCTGCCCTTGACCCCGACCTGGCTGGAGTGGAAGTACTGCCATTGCTCCAGGCCCGGGCTCAGGGTCTGGTTCAGGGTCATGAGGATCATGTCGAAATCGAACTGGTCCAGGCGTTGTTTGTACTGCGCCCGGTCCACGGTGCGCAGGCGTGCGTCGATGCCGATGCTGGCCAGGTTCTCGACGTAGGGCTGGAGGATCCGTTCCAGGTTCGGGTTGACCAGCAACAGCTCGAAGCGCAGCGGTTGCCCGTTGCTGTCGAGCAGGCGCTGGCCGTTGAGCTTCCAGCCGGCTTCGGCGAGCAGGCCCAGGGCCTGGCGCAGAGTCGCCCGCGGGATGCCGCGGCCATCGGTCTGCGGCAGGCTGAAGGGCTGGGTGAACAGGCTGGCGGGCAACTGCTCGCGGTAGGGCGAGAGCAGCAGCCATTCATGGCCGACCGGCAGGCCCGTGGCGGAGAACTCGCTGTTGGGGTAGTAGCTGGTCGCGCGCTTGTAGGCGCCGCTGAACAGGGTGCGGTTGGTCCACTCGAAGTCGAACATCAGGCCCAGGGCTTCGCGCACCTTACGGTCGGCGAAGATCGCCCGGCGGCTGTTCATGAACAGGCCCTGGGTCTGGGTCGGGAT
Source organism: Pseudomonas sp. B3G-3 (assembly GCF_028640915.1). Lineage (NCBI taxonomy): Bacteria > Pseudomonadati > Pseudomonadota > Gammaproteobacteria > Pseudomonadales > Pseudomonadaceae > Pseudomonas > Pseudomonas sp. B3G-3. The sequence goes on from NZ_JAQZAB010000104.1 coordinate 58,665, forward strand.
CTGGTGCGCCACCTGGGCCTTGATGATGTCGCCGCGATTGACCGCGGGGAAGTTGTAGCCATTGGCCCAGTTCTTTGCCTGGTGCTCGATGTAGATGTCGAACTCGCCGGCCTTGAAGGCTTCGAAGGCGACGTCGCTGTCGCGGTAGAACTCCACCGCGACCTTGTTGAAATTGTTGAAGCCGCGATTGACCGGCAGGTCCTTGCCCCAATAGTCCTTGACCCGCTCGAACAGCAGCGAGCGCCCCGGTTGCACCCGGGTGATGCGGTAGGGGCCGCTGCCCAGCGGCGGCTCGAAGGTGGTGGCCTTGAAGTCGCGGTCTTTCCAGTAGTGCTGCGGCAGCACCGGCAACTCGCCCAGGCGCAGGATCAGCAGCGGGTTGCCGGAGCGCTTGAACACGAAGCGGATGCGCTGCGGGCCGAGGATGTCCACGCGCTGCACTTCCTGCAGGTTGGTGCGGTATTGTGGGTGGCCTTCCTTGAGCAGCAGCCGGTAGGAAAACGCCACATCGTAGGCGGTGATCGGGTGGCCGTCGTGGAAACGCGCCTCGGGGCGCAGGTTGAACACTACCCAGCTGCGGTCTTCGCTGTATTCGACGGAGCGGGCGATCAGGCCGTAGCTGGAAGTCGGCTCGTCGCCGGACGGCGCGTACTGGCCGGTGCCGACCATCAGCGGCTCGTTCAGCTCGTTGACCCCGTATTGCAGGAAGTTGGGCGTGGAAACCGGGCTGCTGCCCTTGAAGGTGTAGGGGTTGAGGGTGTCGAAGGTGCCAAACGCCATGACCCGCAAGGTCCCGCCTTTGGGCGCGGCGGGGTTGACCCAGTCGTAATGGGTGAACTTGGCGGGGTACTTGAGCGTGCCGAACTGCGCGTAACCATGACTTTCAGTGATCGTTGCGCTTGCGGGAAAGCTCAAGGCCAGACTGATTAGGGACAGGAGGAGGGGACGCATCAAGTCAGAGATCCGATCCAGGCGGCTTGGGCTTTGTGCTCCGTACAGTAACAGCTTGTATCGACAGGAAAAAGGCCGCCCCGGGCTGGTCACGACATTTGCTTGCCGCCGCTGGATACGCCGCAATCTGTAGCCGCTGCCGAAGGCTGCGATCGACCGGTACGGTCGCAGGGATCTTCCGAGCGCAGGAGGGCCTGCGGCCCTATCGCAGCCTAGCGGCAGCGGCTACAGCGTCGGTGGAGTATCCATTTCTAAAGGCTTGGCACAGCCCTGTAGCCGCTGCCGAAGGCTGCGATCGACCGGAACGGTCGCGGGGATCTTCCGGGCGCTGGAGGGCCTGCGGCCCTATCGCAGCCTGCGGCAGCGGCTACAGGATCAGTGAGGCAGGTAGACGGTCAGCATCTGGCCTGGCTTGAGGGCCTGGCCGGCGCGGGGATTCCAGCGCTTGAGGTGTTGCATCTCGACGTTGAAGCGCTTGGCCACCATGTACAGCGAATCGCCTTGCTTGACCTTGTACTGGGTCGACTTCTTGTCGGCGCTGGCGACCAGGGTCTTCTTGCCGGAAGCCTTGGCGCTGGTCTTGCTGCTGCCCTTGGCTTTGCTGGTGTCCTGCATGACCAGGGTCTGGCCGACCTTGAGCTGCTTGCCGCTCAGCTTGTTCCAGCGTTGCAGGTCCTTGACGTCGACCTTGTTGGCCTTGGCGATCTGCGACAGGTTGTCGCCACGCTTGACCCGGTAGTTGCGCTTGGCCTGGGCCATTTCGCGACTGTCGGCACCCTCGAACACCGGCTTGAACGAACGCTGGCTGATCAGCTCTTCGGGTTTCATGGTCGACAGGCTGGCGCTCAGCAGTTGCGCCTTGGACGTCGGCACCAGCAGATGCTGGGGACCGTCGATGGTGGTGCGCTGCTTGAAGGCCGGGTTGAGCTGGAACAGCTCGTCCTCGTCGATGTTGGCCACCGCGGCGACCTTTGACAGGTCCATGCGCTGGTTGATCTCGACGACCTGGAAGTAGGGTTCGTTGGCGATCGGGTTCAGGTTGACGCCATAGGCTTCGGGCGCCAGCACCACCTGGGACAGGGCCAGCAGCTTGGGCACGTAGGCCTGGGTTTCCGACGGCAGCGGCAGGTTCCAGTAGTCGGTGGGCAGGCCGAGCTTCTCGTTGCGCTCGATGGCCCGGCTGACCGTGCCTTCGCCGGCGTTGTAGGCCGCCAGGGCCAGCAGCCAGTCGCCGTTGAACATGTCGTGCAGGCGGGTCAGGTAATCCATGGCCGCGGTGGTCGAGGCGGTGATATCGCGACGGCCATCATAGAAGCGGGTCTGGCGCAGGTTGAAGGAACGACCGGTGGACGGAATGAACTGCCACAGACCCACCGCGTCGGCCCGGGAATAGGCCATCGGGTTGTAGGCGCTCTCGATCACTGGCAGCAGGGCCAGCTCCAGCGGCATGTTGCGTTCTTCAAGGCGCTCGACGATGTAATGGATATAGAGGCTGCCGCGTTCGCTGGCATTCTCGAGAAACGATGGATTGCTGGCGAACCACAGGCGCTGCTGTTCGATGCGCGGGTTGACGCCGATGCCTTCCTGCAACTGGAAACCTTCGCGCATGCGCTCCCAGACGTCCTGGGGCAATTGCGGGCTGGGTTTTTCATTCAGCCAGATGGGTTTCTGCTTGATGCGGGCGTTGAAATTCTGGGTGTGCGAAGCGTCGGTTTGCGGGACGTGGCTCGTGCTTTGGCAGCCCGCCAGGGTGGCGGACACAGCCACCGCGATGGCTTGAGCCAACCGCGTCAATGCGTCTGAATTGATGGATTTACGAATAGATGACGACATTGGCTGGAAGTAAGTTCCGGGCAAAAATGTCGGGCGATTCTAGAAAGCGCACCCGGTGCGGTCAACCATTCAGAATTTTCGTACCAACTCGCAGCCTGCTTAGAACTTATCTTTCCAAGCCCGCAAGGCAGCAAAAACCGCACTCTGGGCCCGGTTATCGAGGCCATTCCGTTCGTCCGCTTTTTGTTTAACGGATGTTTCACCGGTACGCAGGAAGGGATTGGTGAGCTTTTCCAGGGCCAGGGTGGAAGGCAGGGTCATGCGGCCGTTTTCCCGCAGTTCGCTGACTTTGCGCAGGCGCTCGGCGATGTCCGGGTTGTCCGGTTCCACCGCCTGGGCAAAACGCAGGTTGCTCAGGGTGTATTCGTGGGTGCAGTACACCAGGGTGTCTTCGGGCAGCGCGGCCAGGCGGCTCAGGGAATGGTGCATCTGCTCCGGCGTGCCCTCGAACAGACGCCCGCACCCGGCGGCGAACAGGGTGTCGCCGCAAAACAGCAGGCCGTGATGGTAGTAGGCAATATGCCCCAGGGTATGCCCGGGCACCGCGTAGATGTCGAAGTCCCAGCCAAGGATGCTGGCGCGGTCGTTGTCGTGCAGGGCCACGTCGCGCCCCGGGATGTTTTCGTTGGCCGGGCCCCAGACCTTGGCGCCGCTGGCTTTTTTCAGCTGTTCGACACCGCCGACATGGTCGTGGTGGTGATGGGTCACCAGGATATCGCTCAGCACCCAGCCCGGATGTTCGGCAAGCCAGGCCTGTACCGGTGCGGCGTCACCCGGGTCGACCACTGCGCAACGCTGATGGCGATGGTCCTGTAACAACCAGATGTAGTTATCGGTGAACGCGGGCAGGGCACTGATCTGTATCATCGTTGGAGTCGCCAAGCGGAAAACATTGGCGCATCTTAGAACTTCTTGGCGGGTTGGAGAATGCAATGACCGATAAAGCGTTCGCTCAGGCCGATCCTGACTGGCTGGCCCTGATCAGTGCCGCCCGTGAGTGGCTGTCCGGGCCACTGGGGCAATTTCTGCTGGATGAAGAACGGCGCATGCTCGACGACGAGCTGGGGCGTTTCTTCGGCGGCTACCTGGTGCATTACGGCCCGTCGGCGCAAACCCCGCCGACGGCGCCCCAGGTGCAGCGCAATGTACGCCTGGGCGCGCCGCTGCCCGGCGTCGAGATCGTCTGCGAGGAGCAGGCCTGGCCGCTCAGCGAGCACGCCGCCGATGTGGTGGTGCTGCAGCACGGCCTGGATTTCTGCCTGTCGCCCCACGGCCTGCTGCGCGAAGCCGCCAGCGCCGTGCGACCGGGTGGGCACCTGTTGATCGTCGGTATCAATCCCTGGAGCAGTTGGGGCCTGCGCCATGTGTTCGCCCATGACGCCTTGCGCAAGGCGCGCTGCATTTCCCCGTCGCGGGTCGCCGACTGGTTGAACCTGCTGGGCTTCGCGCTGGAGAAACGCCGCTTCGGGTGCTATCGTCCGCCGCTTGCCTCGGCGGCCTGGCAGGCTCGGTTGGCCGGCTGGGAGCGCAAGGCCGGTGACTGGCAACTGTCCGGCGGCGGCTTCTACCTGCTGGTGGCACGCAAGATAGTGGTCGGCCTGCGCCCGGTGCGCCAGGTACGCCGCGAGCCGATGGGCAAGCTGGTGCCGCTGCCGATGGCCAAGGTCAACCGCCGGCACAGCGAACCCCCTCTTTAATTCAGCCGGGCCGAACCTGCCCGGCTTGGGCGTTGTCGATCGACGATCGGCAAGCCACAGGTATTTTCGATTGGAAGTCTGGCATGAGCGATAGCGTAGAAATCTTCACCGACGGCGCCTGCAAGGGCAATCCTGGCCCGGGGGGCTGGGGCGCACTGCTGGTGTTCAAGGGCGTGGAGAAGGAACTCTGGGGCGGCGAAGCCAACACCACCAACAACCGCATGGAGCTGATGGCGGCGATCCGCGGCCTGGAAGAGCTCAAGCGCGAGTGCCAGGTGATCCTGGTCACCGACTCGCAGTACGTGATGAAGGGCATCAACGAGTGGATGGCCAACTGGAAAAAGCGCGGCTGGAAAACCGCGGCCAAGGAGCCGGTGAAAAATGCCGACCTGTGGCAGCAGCTCGATGAGCAGGTCAACCGCCACCAGGTCACCTGGAAATGGGTGCGCGGCCATACCGGCCACCACGGCAACGAACGGGCCGACCAACTGGCCAACCGCGGCGTCGACGAGGTGCGCGGTTACAAACAGGCCTGATGCCCTGAACGGGTAGTCAGTCGCAGCGCAGCGGCCGTTCGAGCCGCTGCTTCATGTCCCGCATCGCGCGGGGCGAATCCACCAGCACCGCGTCCATCTTCAGGCAGGCGGCTGCTCGGTAATCCTCGGCTGTATTGACCCCGATCGCCAGCATCCGCACCTTGCCCCGGGACTGGAAGCAATCCACCGCCGCGGGCGTCCACAGCCGGGCATCCACCTTCGAACGGGCCTCACCCAGGGTGAAAGTCTCGACCAGCTGCACCGGGCGCCGGTACTCGAAAGCCACCCAGCTGGCTGGCGCCGGCGGTGTGGTACAGCTGTGGGCCAGGGCGACACTCGCCAGGCGATCCCGGGTGTTGTCCCGGGACTCGAACAGCCGCGCCTGCGGATAGTGCGCGAACGCCTGCTGGTAGCTGGCATCGGTGGAGTAGATCAGCACCCGGTTCCAGGCGTGCAGCTGTTCCAGCAACTGCGCGACCGCCTGGGCCTGGGGCGCGGCGGGCAGGGCCTTCATGTCGAGAATGACCGGCACGGCGTCGGGGATCGCCGCCAGCGCCTGCTGTAGCGAGGGGATGCTCACCGCCTGGGAGCGAAAGGGAAATGTCACCTGGCCATCGGCCGCGGTCTGCTTGAAGTTCCAGCCGGCATTCAGTGTTTGCAACTGCGCCAGGGGTTTCTCGCTGACCGCGCCGGAGGCCGGGGTATTGGCGCTCAGGTCCGCCGGTCGGTACAGCACCGGCACGCCGTCGCGGCTCAGTTGCACCGTCAGCCAGAGCATGTCTGCACGGTTGCGCAGGGCGTTGTCGATGGCCAGCAGGGTGTTCTCGGGAAAGTCTGCGGCGCCGCCGCGATGGGCGACGATCAAGGGGGCTTGCCCGGCGTCGGGCTCCGTTGCTGGCAGGGAAGAGCAGCCACTGATGAAGGCCGCGGCCAACAGCAGTGGGAGCATCTGTCGAGTCTTGAGCATGGGAGGGCGGTTTCCTGGAAATGAGTGCAAGGCCGGGTGCCAGCCCTGCCCGCCTGAGTGGGCCGTACAGTAGCGCAATGGCCGCGCTCATTTAAACAAACGCGTGGTGCTCGGGGTGAATGAGTGGCCCTGTTCCGGGGCGATCAAAGGGTGAGGATGGCGCTGGCCAGTTGCAGGTCGGAGTACTGTGGGTTGCCGAGCGTCTGGCGAATATGCCGCATCGCTGCTTCCAGCTGGGCGCCGCGGATCTCGCCGGCGCTGGCGACAAAGGCCGCGGCATCGGTCCTGGCGGCGAGCACCAGTTTGTCGTCCTTGAAGGAACTGGTGGCTTTCGAACTGCCTTCGGTCGTGCTCAAGGCCAGGCTCATGGTGATATCGGTGCTGATCACCAGGCTGGTGGCCTGGCCGATGTCGGCGAACAGGCAGGTGCAAAACAAAAAGGCCAGGCGGGTTTTACAGGTAGTCATGGCAGGGTGGAGTCCGCTAAAAATATCGTCGCGCACCCTAACAAGCCCCTGTGCGGCAAACTGCATGAGCTTTGCGAATGATTGTTAAAAACTGCGCACGGCGGGACCAGGCGAATCCGCCATGCGTGCCATGCCGCGAGAGCGTGCTAAAATCCCGCGCCTTGAAAGACTTCCACCGTTGAGAACTGACCCCTGATGGCCAACAGATCTGTTGTACTCGATACCGAAACCACCGGCATGCCGGTGACCGACGGCCACCGGATCATTGAAATCGGTTGCGTCGAGTTGATCGGACGGCGCCTGACCGGTCGGCATTTCCACGTCTACCTGCAACCGGATCGCGAGAGCGACGAGGGCGCGATCGGCGTCCACGGCATCACCAACGAGTTCCTGGTGGGCAAGCCGCGCTTCGCCGAAGTCGCCGACGAGTTCTTCGAGTTCATCCAGGGCGCGCAGCTGATCATCCACAACGCGGCGTTCGACGTTGGCTTCATCAACAACGAATTCGCCCTGATGGGCCAGCACGACCGCGCCGACATCACCCAGCACTGCACCATCCTCGACACCCTGTTGATGGCCCGGGAACGTCACCCCGGCCAGCGCAACAGCCTCGATGCCTTGTGCAAGCGCTATGACGTCGACAACTCCGGCCGTGAACTGCACGGCGCCTTGCTCGACTCGGAGATTCTCGCCGACGTCTACCTGACCATGACCGGCGGCCAGACCAGCCTGTCCCTGGCCGGCAACGCCTCGGACGGTAACGGCAGCGAAGGTTCGGGCAACCGCGCCAGCGAAATCCGGCGTCTGTCGGCGGATCGCCAGCGTGGGCGGGTCATTCGCGCCAGCGAAGCCGAACTGGCCGAGCACCAGGTGCGTCTCGAGATCATCGCCAAATCTGCCGGGGCCCCGGCGCTCTGGACCCAGCTGGCCGAAGCCAAGGCCCAGCAACAGTAGTTGTTCGTGGGCGACCTTTTGTTACAGGAGGTCGTTGACGGGGTTACGCGCCGGCCCCCGAGCTTCTACCCTGAGATGATTGGCGGGCCCTTGTCCGCCGCCTCAGGATGCCTGGTGCCATGTACAAAGACCTGAAATTCCCCGTCCTTATCGTGCATCGCGACATCAAGGCCGACACCGTCGCCGGCGACCGGGTACGGGGGATCGCCAGGGAGCTGGAGCAGGAAGGCTTCAGTATCTTTTCCGCGGTGGACTATGCCGAAGGGCGCCTGGTGGCCTCGACCCATCACGGCCTGGCCTGCATGCTGATCGCCGCCGAAGGCGCCGGGGAAAACACCCACCTGCTGCAGAACATGGTGGAACTGATCCGCCTGGCCCGGGTGCGCGCGCCGAACCTGCCGATCTTTGCCCTGGGCGAGCAGGTGACCCTGGAAAACGCCCCGGCCGACGCCATGAGCGAGCTCAATCAGCTGCGCGGCATTCTTTACCTGTTCGAAGACACCGTGCCGTTTCTGGCGCGGCAGGTGGCGCGGGCGGCGCGCAATTACCTCGATGGCCTGTTGCCGCCTTTCTTCAAGGCGCTGGTGCAGCACACGGCCGACTCCAATTATTCCTGGCACACCCCGGGGCACGGCGGTGGCGTGGCCTATCGCAAGAGCCCGGTAGGCCAGGCGTTCCATCAGTTCTTCGGCGAGAACACCTTGCGTTCGGACCTGTCGGTGTCGGTCCCGGAGCTGGGCTCGCTGCTCGATCACACCGGGCCCCTGGCGGAAGCCGAGGCGCGGGCGGCGCGCAATTTCGGCGCCGACCACACCTTTTTCGTGATCAACGGCACCTCGACCGCCAACAAGATCGTCTGGCATTCCATGGTCGGTCGCGATGACCTGGTGCTGGTGGATCGCAACTGCCACAAGTCGGTGCTGCACTCGATCATCATGACCGGCGCGATCCCGCTGTTCCTCTGTCCGGAGCGCAATGAGCTGGGGATCATCGGCCCGATCCCGCTGAGCGAATTCAGCCGCGAGTCGATCCAGGCCAAGATCGACGCCAACCCGCTGACCCGGGGCCGGCCGGCCAAGGTCAAGCTGGCGGTGGTCACCAACTCGACCTACGACGGCCTCTGCTACAACGCCGAGCTGATCAAGCAGAGCCTGGGCAACAGCGTCGAGGTGCTGCATTTCGACGAGGCCTGGTACGCCTACGCGGCCTTCCATGAGTTCTTCGAGGAGCGCTACGGCATGGGCACCTCGCGCAGCGCCGACAGCCCGCTGGTGTTCACCACCCATTCCACCCACAAGCTGCTGGCGGCCTTCAGCCAGGCCTCGATGATCCATGTGCAGGACGGCGGCGCCCGGCAGCTGGATCGCGACCGCTTCAACGAAGCCTTCATGATGCACATCTCCACCTCGCCGCAGTACAGCATCATCGCCTCGCTGGACGTGGCCTCGGCGATGATGGAAGGGCCGGCGGGGCGTTCGCTGCTGCAGGAAATGTTCGACGAGGCCCTGAGCTTCCGCCGGGCCCTGGCCAACCTGCGCCAGCACATCGCCGCGGACGACTGGTGGTTTTCCATCTGGCAGCCGGAGCGGGTAGAAGGCATCGACCAGGTCAGCACCGCGGACTGGCTGCTGGAGCCGGAAGGCGAGTGGCACGGGTTCGCCGGGGTGACCGACGACTATGTGCTGCTGGACCCGATCAAGGTCACCCTGGTGATGCCCGGGCTCACCGCTGGCGGTGCCCTGAGCGAGCGCGGGATACCGGCGGCGGTGGTCAGCAAGTTTCTCTGGGAGCGCGGCCTGGTGGTGGAAAAGACCGGCCTGTATTCGTTCCTGGTGCTGTTTTCCATGGGCATCACCAAAGGCAAGTGGAGCACGCTGCTGACCGAACTGCTGGAGTTCAAGCGCAACTACGACGCCAATGTCAGCCTCGCCGCCTGCCTGCCGAGCATCGCCCAGCAAGACATGGCGCGCTACCAGGGCATGGGCCTGCGCGACCTCTGCGATCAGTTGCATGCCTGCTACCGCAGCAATGCCACGGCCAAGCACCTCAAGCGCATGTACACCGTGCTGCCGGAGGTGGCGATGAAGCCCGCCGACGCCTACGATCAGTTGGTGCGGGGCGAGGTCGAGGCGGTCTCCATCGATGCCCTCGCCGGGCGGGTGGCGGCGGTGATGCTGGTGCCATACCCGCCGGGTATTCCGCTGATCATGCCGGGCGAGCGCTTCACCGAGTCGACCCGCTCGATCATCGATTACCTGGCTTTCGCCCGTACGTTCGATAGCAGCTTTCCCGGCTTTGTCGCGGATGTGCATGGATTGCAGCATGAAGACGAAGGCAATGGGCGGCAGTACACCGTCGATTGCATCAAGGTTTGAGGACGTTTCCCGCTATGCAGCCAATGATCAACCCCAAGTACCCCGGCCTGTCGGTACGTGTCGCCGACGACGGTTTCGCCGCGTATGTCTGGGGCAGCGACTTCAGCTTCGAGGTCAGCGCCTATGCCCAGGCACAGAGCGAGCAGGTGGTGGCCAAGTGGCCGCTGCATCACATCACCCCGTACCGCAAGTGCTACGGCATCGACCCCGAAGAATTCAGCAGCTATCGCGACGCCGCCGACAGCGCGGTGTTCATGGCCTACCTGGACGACGAGCCGGTCGGCCATGTGGTGGTCAGCACCAACTGGAACGGTTACGCCCATATCGACGAGCTGGCGGTGCACGCGCCGGCGCGGCGCCACGGGGTGGCCAAGGCTTTGCTGGATGTGGCGCAGTTCTGGAGTCGCAAGAAAAAACTGCCGGGCATCATGCTCGAGACCCAGAACAACAACCTGGGGGCCTGCCGCTTGTACGAGCGCTGCGGTTATGTGGTCGGCGGCATCGATCATCTGCGTTACCGCGGGATCGATCCGACCACCGCCGAGGTGGCGATTTTCTGGTATCGGCTGTTCAACGACGAGCTGGCGCGGGAAACCGGGGTCTAGCCGGCCAGCATGCCTTCAGCCTTTTCCGTCAGGGTTTCCAGCAGCGCCTCCAGGGTGGGCGAGGAGGGGGTGCCGCTGCGGGTCAGGGCATAGAGGGTGACCGGGATCGGTGGCGACAGCGGGCAGACGTCCAGGCCGCCCTCGCGCGCGCCCAGTGCGGTGAAGGGGTCAACAATCGCCAGGCCTTCGCCGGCCTCGACCATGCTGCGCATCATCTGGTGGGTCTGTACCCGGGTGTGGATAGTCGGGCTGGGGCGCAGGTTCTGCAGCTTGCTGTCCAGGGCCACGCTCAGCGGGTCCTGGCCTTCCAGACCGACCATGGCCTGGCCCGCCAGGTCCTGCAGGGAAATGTACTTCTGCTTCGGTTGCAGCCAGCCGTGCGGGGCCAGCAGTTGCAGCTTGCCCTGGGCCAGGGCGACGCACTGGATATCGGGGTGATCGGGGTTGTGCAGGCTCAGGCCCAGGTCGCCTTCGCGCAGCAACAGGCTCTTGACCATGTCGCGGGTGCCCTGGCTGGCGAGGTTGCACGGGGTGTCGGGAAAACGCCGGCGCAGGGCGGCGATGCTCTGTGGCAACAGTTGCTGGGCCAGGGGCGGGGTGCCGATGATGCGCAAGGGCGGCGCCTGGTATTGCTTCAGGCTGTCGGCCAGGCGTTGCACGGGTTCGAAGGCGTCATACAGGGTGGCGATCGCCGGCTGTAGCTCGCGGGCCTCCCGGGTGGCTTGCAGGCGTCCGCGGACACTGGCGAAGAGCATGAAACCCGATTGGCTTTCGGCGTCGCGCAGGATCGTTTCCACCTCGGCCACCGGCAGTTGCAGCAGCTCGGCGGCCGTGCCCAGGTGTCCGGTTTGCAGGAGCGCCTGAATCACTTCGATATGACGTAAACGCATGCTTGAAGTCCATGTCCAGCCGGTGAGGGATTCACACTGAATCCTAACTCATGTCCGCGCATATGACTTCTGCTCATAACGGCACGTTATGAAGGAAGGATGGTCTCGGGTTCGCGAATGAGGGTGACGCCCGATTGCACGAGGAGAAACTGGTTGTCGTCCATTTTGTTGACGCGGTCGCCAATGGCCAGGCGATAGGTGGTAACGGGCTCCGAGCCGGCGATGCCGTCTGGCGACGGGGTGGATTCCTGGAACTCATGCACCGAATAGACCCGGCCTTCCGCGTCCCTGGCATGAAATTGTCCGACGAGTACTGCTGCCATCTTTAGAGCCTCTGGAGATAAAACACTCAATTTGCGGTCCTGTAGACCCTGCCTGGGCGAAGTAAGTTTAGCGGCGGAAAAAAAATAGTCCGCGGTCCTGATTGCAACTGGCGTGCAGCGGCGTGGAGCCTGGAAAAGCCCACGAAATTTCCTGCGGCAGGTGGTTGTGGGCAGGGTGGATCATCTATAACTATCAGCCTCCTTAACCAGAAGTCGGGGATTCACTATGAGCAACGTCTACACGATTGCAGTGCTGGTTGGCAGCCTGAGAAAGGCCTCGATCAACCGGAAAGTGGCGCTGGCCCTGGCCGAACTGGCGCCGGCCAACCTGCGGTTGCAGATTGTCGAGATCGGCGACCTGCCGCTCTACAACGAAGACATCGATGTGGATCCGCCGGCCGCCTACAAGGTGTTCCGCGAGCAGGTCAGCGCCGCCGATGCCGTGCTGTTCGTCACTCCGGAATACAACCGCTCGGTTCCCGCACCCATGAAAAACGCCATCGACGTGGGGTCGCGCCCCTACGGCAAGAGCGCCTGGAACGGCAAGCCGGGGGCGGTGATCAGCGCATCCCCGGGCGCTATCGGCGGTTTTGGCGCCAACCATCACCTGCGCCAGTCCCTGGTGTTCCTCAATGTACCGTGCATGCAGCAGCCGGAAGCCTACCTGAGCGGCGCCGGTTCGGCCTTCGACGAGGCGGGCAAGCTGTCCGAGTCGCTCAAGCCGTTCCTGGAGAAGTTCATCAACGCCTACGCGCAGTGGGTCGAGCAGCACAAAAAGCTCTGATCCTGGCACCGCGGGAGTCGGCCAGCCGGCTTCCGCGGGTGATGGGATATTCCTCTCGCCGTGAGAAAAGCGCTTTACCGCATATCTGAATATTCATATATTCGCCGCTCCAACTGCCTGGAGTGGCCCTGGTGTCCGACGCTCTCAACCCCGCCGAACTGTTCAAGGCGCTTGCCGACGAAACCCGCAGTCGCATCGCCTTGCTCGTGACCCGCGAAGGCGAGTTGTGTGTCTGTGAGTTGACCGCCGCCCTGGGCCAGAGCCAGCCGAAGATCTCCCGGCACCTGGCGCTGTTGCGCAGTTGCGGCCTGCTGGCCGACCGCCGCCAAGGGCAATGGATCTACTACCGGCTGCACCCGCAATTGTCACCCTGGGTGACCACATTGCTGCAGGACACGCTGGAGGCCAACAGCCCCTGGCTGCAGGCTGACCTGCAACGCCTGCAGACCATGGCCGATCGCCCCGATCGCCCCGTGCGCTGCTGCTGAATTCCCATCCACCTCACTTTTCCTGTTCAAGGCTGCCCGGCATGCTGACTGCTTCATTGATTTTCCTGCTGACCATTACCCTGGTGATCTGGCAGCCCAAGGGCCTCGGCGTGGGCTGGAGCGCGGTGTTCGGCGCGGTGCTGGCGTTGCTGTTCGGGGTGGTACAACTGACGGACATTCCGGTGGTCTGGCAGATCATCTGGAACGCCACTGGCACCTTCGTGGCCTTGATCATCATCAGCCTGCTGCTCGACGAGGCCGGGTTTTTCGCCTGGGCGGCCTTGCATGTGGCGCGCTGGGGGCAGGGCAGCGGGCGCAAGCTGTTTGCCTTCATGGTGCTGCTGGGGGCGCTGGTGTCGGCGCTGTTCGCCAACGACGGGGCGGCGCTGATTCTCACGCCGATCGTAATCTCCATGCTGCTGGCGTTGCGCTTCTCCCGGGCCGCGACCCTGGCGTTCGTCATGGGCGCCGGGTTCATCGCCGATACCGCGAGCCTGCCGCTGGTGGTGTCGAACCTGGTGAACATCGTTTCCGCGGACTTCTTCAATATCGGCTTCAACCAGTACGCCGCAGTGATGCTGCCGGTGAACCTGGTCAGCGTGGCCGCGACCCTGGCGGTGCTGCTGTGGTTCTTCCGCCGCGACATTCCGCAGGCCTACAACCCCGAGGAACTGGAGCCGCCCGCCAGCGCGATCCACGACAAGGCCACCTTTGTCGCCGGCTGGTGGGTGCTGGTCATCCTGCTGCTGGGCTGTTTTGCCCTGGAGCCGCTGGGCATTCCCATCAGCGCGATTTCAGCGGTGTGCGCGGCCTTGCTGCTGGGCATCGCGGCCAAGGGCCACAAGATTTCGACGCGCAAGGTGCTCAAGGAAGCGCCGTGGCAGATCGTGATTTTCTCCCTCGGCATGTACCTGGTGGTGTACGGCCTGCGTAATGCCGGGCTGACCACCCACCTGGCCGGCTGGCTCGACCGCTTCGCCGACTACGGCATCTGGGGCGCGGCCATGGGCACCGGGCTGCTGACCGCCGTCCTGTCATCGATCATGAACAACCTGCCGACGGTGCTGATCGGCGCGCTGTCCATCGACGCCAGCCAGGCCAGCGGCGTGATCAAGGACGCGATGATCTACGCCAACGTGATCGGCAGCGACCTGGGGCCGAAGATCACTCCGATCGGCAGCCTGGCCACCTTGCTCTGGCTGCACGTGCTGGATCGCAAGGACATCCATATCGGCTGGGGCCGCTACTTCAAGGTCGGCATCGTGCTGACCCTGCCGGTGCTGCTGGTGACCCTGGCGGCGCTGGCCCTGCGCTTGTCGGTGATGTGAGGGGCAGGTTCGTATTCGTCGAAAACCCGCATCCACCACGTAACCTGTAGGAGCGAGCTTGCTCGCGAAGTGTCGTATCTGGCACCCCGCGTTGCCCCTATCGCGAGCAAGCTCGCTCCTACAGGTTCGGTGTTTGGCGCAGTTGAAGGAGTTATAGAAGCTCAACTCGCCCCTGGCACATTCGGCCAGAGGTCCGCCACCAGGAACAGGCGTTCGGCTTCCTCCCAGTCGCCGGCGCGGTTTTCCGTGAGGCGCACCAGCAGTTGCGCCGGGGCGTGCGGGTCGAGTTCCTCCAGCCAGGCTTGCAGCTGTGCGGCGCTCCAGGTTTGTTCCGCCGGGTAGGACGCGGGCGCCAGCCAGGCCTGGCGTGGCAAGGGTTGCCAGCGCCCGGGCGGGCTTTGCGCGATAAAGGCTGGCCAGTCGCGCTGGTGCAGCCAACGCCCGCGCAGGTGCTGCGGGTGGGCGCCGCGGGGCGGTTGCGTGGTGCCGGGCCAGGGGTAGAGCAGGTAGCCGCCGAGCCACAGGTGGGCGCTGAAGTCCTGGATATCCATGGCCGCCAGCACTTCCAGGCTGTCGGCGCGGGCGGAGATCGGCAACTGGTGTTCGTTCAGGTGCGCCAGCTTGCGGTCCAGGCGATCGTGGCAGCCGGGGCCCAGCCACAACGCGGTGTTCGTGCCGTTGCCATGTTGCGGGCCGAGGTAGAGCTTGATCGCCAGTTCCAGATGGTGAATGCCGTCGCGATCACGCAGCAACATGTCCAGTTCACCCAGGGTGTGGCCGGCGCGACGGATCGGCAGGTTGGCCGCCAGCAGCTCGACGCCGGGCGCGTGCTGTACGGCAAATTGCCACAGGCGTTCGTAGTACAGCCCCAGGCGTTTGGTCGGCCCGAGGGCCAGCCAGCGGCGCAGGGCGCGGCCGTCCTGGTCCAACTGATGCAGCCAGTGCGCCAGCAGCTGCGGCGCCTGCACCCAGTCGCTGCCGGCCAGTGGATGGCGCTGCGGCCAGGGCGTCTGGTCGAGCATCGGCGGCGCGAGGATGACCCAGGCCAGGTCGCGCACTTCGGGGTGGCGCAACTGGCGGGGGAGGTCGAGCAAGCCGGGAAACAGGATCATTCTGCGAGCATAGCGCCTAACGTCGAGGCTGAAAGGATTTTGTCTATGGCCGGCTTTCGCCCATAATCTCTGCTTTGCCCGTCCCAGAACCCCTGCAGGAGCCCCATGGAGCAATTTCGCAATATCGGCATTATCGGTCGCTTGGGCAGTTCCCAGGTGCTGGACACAGTTCGCCGACTGAAAAAGTTTCTGCTCGCCCGCCACCTGCATGTGATCCTCGAAGACACCATCGCCGAAGTGCTGCCCGGCCACGGCCTGCAGACCTCCTCGCGCAAGCTGCTCGGCGAAGTCTGCGACATGGTGATCGTGGTCGGCGGCGACGGTAGCCTGCTGGGCGCGGCCCGCGCCCTGGCGCGCCACAACATTCCGGTGCTGGGGATCAACCGCGGCAGCCTGGGCTTCCTCACCGACATTCGTCCGGACGAGCTGGAAGTCAAGGTCGCCGAGGTCCTCGACGGCCATTACCTGGTGGAAAACCGTTTCCTGCTGCAGGCCGAAGTGCGGCGCCACGCCGAAGCCATCGGCCAGGGCGACGCACTGAACGATGTGGTGCTGCACCCGGGCAAGTCGACGCGGATGATCGAGTTCGAGATCTACATCGACGGCCAGTTCGTCTGCAGCCAGAAGGCCGACGGCCTGATCGTCGCCACGCCGACCGGCTCCACCGCCTACGCCTTGTCCGCCGGCGGGCCGATCATGCATCCCAAGCTCGACGCCATTGTGATTGTGCCGATGTACCCCCATACCTTGTCGGGAAGGCCGATCGTGGTCGATGGCAACAGCGAGCTGAAAATCGTCGTGTCCAAGGATATGCAGATCTACCCGCAGGTTTCCTGCGACGGGCAGAACCATTTCACCTGTGCCCCCGGTGACACCATCACTGTCAGCAAGAAGGCGCAGAAACTGCGCCTGATCCATCCGCTGGACCACAACTATTACGAGGTCTGCCGGACCAAGCTCGGCTGGGGCAGCCGACTGGGTGGTGGAGGCGACTGATGCTCGATCCCGCGCGAAGTTATGACCTGATCGGTGATGTGCACGGTTGCGCCCTGACCCTCGAACACCTGCTGGACAAGCTCGGTTATCGCAAGCAGGGCGGCGTCTGGCGG
Organism: Pseudomonas sp. B3G-3; assembly: GCF_028640915.1. NCBI lineage: Bacteria > Pseudomonadati > Pseudomonadota > Gammaproteobacteria > Pseudomonadales > Pseudomonadaceae > Pseudomonas > Pseudomonas sp. B3G-3. Next base: position 75,084 of record NZ_JAQZAB010000104.1, read on the forward strand.
CATCCGTCGCGCATGGCGGTGTTCCTCGGCGACATCATCGACCGCGGCCCACGGATCCGCGAAGCCTTGCACATCGTCCACGACATGGTCGAGGCCGGCCAGGCGCTGTGCGTCATGGGTAACCATGAGTTCAACGCCCTGGGCTGGGTCACCCCGGCAGCGCCCGGCGGCGGCAGGCATTTCGTGCGCGAACACACGCCGCGCCATGCCCGGCTGATCAATGAGACCCTGGCGCAATTCGAGCAGTACCCCAAGGACTGGCACGATTTCCTCGACTGGTTCTACCAGATGCCGCTGTTCATCGACGCCGGGCGTTTTCGCGTGGTGCATGCCTGCTGGGACGCCGGCCTGATCGAACCGCTGCGGGCGCAATACCCCGACGGCTGCATCGACGAGCACTTCCTCCAGGCCTCGGCGGTACCCGGCAGCTTCGCCAATAACGTGTTCGACCGCCTGCTGCGCGGCACCGACATGCGCCTGCCCCATGGCCTGACCATGACCAGCGGCGATGGCCTGACCCGTTCGTTCTTCCGCACCAAGTTCTGGGAAGACGACCCGCAGACCTACGGCGACATCGTGTTCCAGCCCGATGCGCTGCCCGAGCCGGTAGCTCGCACGCCGCTGTCCTCGGCGGAGAAAAACAACCTGCTGCGCTACGGCGTCGATGAGCCGTTGCTGTTCGTCGGCCATTACTGGCGCAGCGGCAAACCGGCGCCGATTCGCTCGAACCTGGCCTGCCTGGATTACAGCGCGGTGCTCTACGGCAAGCTGGTGGCTTATCGCCTGGACCAGGAAACCCGCCTGGACCCGGACAAATTCGTCTGGGTCTATGTCGAGCGACCGGAGGAGCAGCAATGAGTGCGGTTGCGGTATTGCGTCTGCCGTTGAATGTGGACCTGAGTGGCTTCGTCAAACTGTTGCAGCGCATGCAGGTGCCGCACCGGGTCAGCGAGGAAGCGGGGGAGCAGGTGCTCTGGGTGCCGGACGCCATCAGCGAGGACGTGCGTTCGTTGTACGAGCGTTTTCCGGCGGGCGATCCCGAGCAGCAACTGGACATCCCCGAGGCCGGCGCCGCCCTGCGGCGTCCGGGGTTCGTCGAGCAACTGCGGCGTAGCCCGGCTACTGCGCTGATCCTGCTGCTGAGCCTGATTGTTGCCGCCTTGACTTTGCTCGGCGAAAACCTTGGCACCCTGCGCTGGCTGACCTTCCTCGAATTCCGCGTGGTCGGCGACTACATCCAGTTCACGCCCCTGGCCGACAGCCTGGCGGCGGGGCAGTGGTGGCGCCTGGTCACGCCGATGCTGATCCACTTCGGCTTCCTGCACATCGCCATGAACGGCATGTGGTACTGGGAGCTGGGGCGGCGCATCGAACAGCGCCAGGGCAGCATCAACCTGCTGGGCCTGACGTTGCTGTTCAGCCTGGTGTCGAACTACGCGCAATACCTGTTCAGCGGGCCGAGCCTGTTCGGCGGCCTGTCCGGCGTGCTCTACGGCCTGCTCGGGCATTGCTGGATCTATCAGTTGCTGTCGCCCAACCCGGCCTATCGCCTGCCTCGCGGAGTCCTGGCGATGATGCTGGTGTGGTTGCTGATCTGTATGTCGGGGCTGATCTCGGTGATCGGCTTCGGTGAAATCGCCAACGCCGCCCACGTCGGCGGGTTGCTCGTCGGATGCCTCACAGGTTTGTTGGGCGGCTTGTACAGTCGCCGTAAACTGGCCGTCTAATGCTGGAGACCGCTTATGTCGTCGTTTGTTGAAATGATTGAAAACATCACCCCGGACATCTACCAGAGCCTGAAACTGGCGGTAGAGATCGGCAAATGGTCCGATGGCCGCAAGCTCACCGCCGAGCAGCGCGAGCTGTCCCTGCAGGCGATGATCGCCTGGGAAATGCAGAACCTGCCCGAAGAGCAGCGCACCGGCTACATGGGCCCGCAGGAGTGTGCGTCGAAGTCGATCGAAGTGCCGAATATCCTGTTCAAGTCGGATGCCATCCATTGATCGAAATTGGCCGTGGCTCCATCAGTAAAATGTCGGCGCGCCTGGACGGGGCGGATGTCCAGTACGCCTTTCGTCTTGGCGACACCGAGGTGCCGGTCAATCCGTTGATCGGCAGCACCGTGCGCCTGGAATACCTGGGGGCGATCCACTGCACCCATTGCGGGCGCAAGACCAAGACCAGCTTCAGTCAGGGTTACTGCTACCCGTGCATGACCAAGCTGGCCCAGTGCGATGTCTGCATCATGAGCCCGGAACGCTGCCACTACGACGCCGGCACCTGCCGCGAGCCGTCCTGGGGCGAGCAGTTCTGCATGACCGACCACGTGGTGTACCTGGCCAATTCGTCGGGGATCAAGGTCGGCATTACCCGCGCCACCCAGCTGCCGACCCGCTGGCTCGACCAGGGCGCCAGCCAGGCGTTGCCGATCATGCGCGTGGCGACCCGCCAGCAGTCCGGTTTCGTCGAGGACCTGTTCCGCACCCAGGTGGCCGACAAGACCAACTGGCGCGCCTTGCTCAAGGGCGACGCCGAGGCGGTGGACCTGGCGCAGGTGCGCGACCAGCTGTTCGCCTCCTGCGCCGAGGGCCTGCGCGCCTTGCAGGAACGCTTCGGCCTGCAGGCGATCCAACCGGTCAGCGATGTCGAGCCGATCGAGATCCGCTACCCGGTCGAGCAGTACCCGGCCAAGATCGTCAGCTTCAACCTGGACAAGAACCCGATTGCCGAAGGCACGCTGCTGGGGATCAAGGGCCAATACCTGATCTTCGATACCGGCGTGATCAACATTCGTAAATACACGGCCTACCAGCTCGCCGTGCATCAGTAGAAGGATTCGACGCATGCGCACCGAACAACCGAAGATGATTTACCTGAAGGACTATCAGGCGCCCGAGTACCTGATCGACGAAACACACCTGACCTTCGAGTTGTTCGAGGACCACAGCCTGGTCCATGCGCAACTGGTGATGCGCCGCAACCCAGTGCATGGCGGTGGCCTGCCGCCGCTGGTGCTCGACGGCCAGCAGCTGGAGCTGCTGTCGGTGTCCCTGGGCGACCGCGAGCTGACGGCCGCGGATTACCAGCTGAGCGCCAACCACCTGACCCTGCAGCCGACCAGCGAATCCTTCACTGTCGACACCAGCGTCAAGATCCACCCGGAAAGCAACACCGCCCTGGAAGGCCTGTACAAGTCCAGCGGCATGTTCTGCACCCAGTGCGAGGCCGAGGGCTTTCGCAAGATCACGTACTACCTCGACCGCCCGGACGTGATGAGCAAGTTCACCACCACAGTGGTGGCCGAGCAGCACAGCTATCCGGTGCTGTTGTCCAACGGCAACCCGATCGCCAGCGGGCCGGGCGAAGACGGCCGGCACTGGGCGACCTGGGAAGACCCGTTCATGAAACCGGCCTACCTGTTCGCCCTGGTAGCGGGCGATCTGTGGTGTGTCGAGGACAGCTTCACCACCATGAACCAGCGCGAGGTCGCGCTGCGCATCTACGTCGAGCCGGAAAACATCGACAAGTGCCAGCACGCCATGACCAGCCTGAAGAAGTCCATGCGCTGGGATGAACAGACCTATGGCCGTGAGTACGACCTGGACATCTTCATGATCGTCGCGGTCAACGACTTCAACATGGGCGCCATGGAAAACAAGGGCCTCAACATCTTCAACTCCAGCGCCGTGCTGGCCCGCGCCGAGACCGCCACCGACGCCGCGCACCAGCGGGTCGAGGCGATCGTCGCCCACGAATACTTCCACAACTGGTCGGGCAACCGCGTGACCTGCCGCGACTGGTTCCAGCTGTCGCTCAAGGAAGGCTTCACGGTATTCCGCGATGCCGGTTTCTCCTCGGACATGAACTCGCGCACGGTCAAGCGCATCCAGGACGTGGCCTACCTGCGCACCCACCAGTTCGCCGAAGACGCCGGCCCCATGGCTCACGCCGTGCGCCCGGAAAGTTTTATCGAGATATCCAACTTCTACACCCTGACCGTGTACGAGAAGGGCTCGGAAGTGGTCGGCATGATCCGCACCCTGGTGGGCGCCGAAGGCTTCCGCAAGGGCAGCGACCTGTACTTCGAGCGCCACGACGGCCAGGCCGTGACCTGCGACGATTTCGTCAAGGCCATGGAAGACGCCAACGGCATCGACCTCGCCCAGTTCAAGCGCTGGTACAGCCAGGCCGGTACCCCGCGCCTGGCGGTCAGCGAAGCCTATGACGCGGCGGCGAAGACCTACAGCCTGACCTTCCGCCAGAGCTGCCCGCAAACCCCGGACAAGGTGGAAAAACTGCCGTTCGTGATTCCGGTCGAGCTGGGCCTGCTGGACGCCAAGGGCGCGGCCATTGCCCTGCGCCTGGCCGGCGAAGCCGCCGCGCAAGGCACTTCGCGGGTGATCTCGGTGACCGAAGCCGAGCAGACCTTCACCTTCGTCGACATCGCCGAACAACCGCTGCCGTCCTTGCTGCGCGGCTTCTCGGCGCCGGTGAAGCTGAGCTTCCCGTACAACCGCGACCAGCTGATGTTCCTCATGCAGCACGACAGCGACGGCTTCAACCGTTGGGACGCCGGCCAGCAACTGGCGGTGCAGGTGCTGCAAGACCTGATTGCCCAGCACCAGCAGGGCCAGGCACTGGTGCTGGACCAGCGTCTGGTCACCGCGCTGGCGACGCTGCTGGCCGACGACAGCCTGGACCAGGCCATGGTCGCGGAAATGCTCTCGCTGCCGGGCGAGGCCTACCTGACCGAGATCAGCGAAGTGGCGGATGTCGAGGCCATTCATGCGGCGCGCGAGTTCGCTCGCCAGCAATTGGCCGATAGCCTGTTCGACGCGCTGTGGAAGCGTTACCAGGCCAATCGCGAGGTCTCCAGGAGCACCGACTATGTCGCCGAGTCCGCGCACTTCGCCCGTCGCGCCCTGCAAAACATCGCGCTGTCGTACCTGATGCTCACCGAGAAGCCGCAAGTGCTGGCGGCGGCCATCGAACAGTTCGACGCCGCCGACAACATGACCGAGCGCCTGACAGCGCTGGCGGTGCTGGTCAACTCGCCGTTCGAGGCCGAGAAGGCCAAGGCCCTGGCGGTGTTCGCCGAGCACTTCAAGGACAACGCCCTGGTCATGGACCAGTGGTTCAGCGTCCAGGCCGGCAGCACGCTGCCGGGCGGGCTGGAGCGGGTCAAGGCGCTGATGCAGCACCCGGCGTTCAACCTCAAGAACCCGAACAAGGTGCGCGCCCTGATCGGCGCCTTCGCCGGCCAGAACCTGATCAACTTCCATGCGGCGGACGGCTCCGGCTACCGCTTCCTGGCCGACCTGGTGATCCAGCTCAATGGCTTCAACCCGCAGATCGCCTCGCGGCAACTGGCGCCGCTGACCCGCTGGCGCAAATACGACAGCGCCCGCCAGGCGCTGATGAAAGGCGAGCTGGAACGCATCCGCGCCTCCGGTGAGCTGTCCAGCGATGTGTTCGAAGTGGTCAGCAAAAGCCTGGCCTGACCCTTGTAGGAGCGGCCGGTCGACGCTCGATTGCTCGGGAAAAAACTCAAGCCAACGCGCGGCCCCAGATGCCGCGCGTTGTCGTTCAGGTCTTATCGCGAGCAATCGAGCGTCGACCGGCCGCTCCTACAGGGGAGTGGAGCTGTCCGGCTCGCTCTGCAAGGCTTCAGGCAGATCCCGGTGATAGTTCTGCGCGCCGATGGCGTGCAGGATGCCGACCCGTTCAAGCTTGGTGTGGACCTTGAGGTTGGCTTCGCACAGCTTCACCACAATCCCGCGCTTGTGCAGTTGGCCTATCACTTCCTCCAGCATCTGCAAGCCCGTGATGTCCATGAAAGGCACGTGTCTCAGGCGAATGATCAGCACCTGCGGGTCGCTGTGGGTCTGCGCCAGCGCGCGCTCGAAAGTCTCCGCGGCACCAAAGAACAGCGGCCCCTCGATGGTGTAGATCAGCACGCCCGGTGGCAGATGCAATTGGCCGTTGCCGTGCAGCTCGTGTTGCAGGTCCTGCTCCACCACCTGTTGCACCTCCACCGAGGAGGCCATGCGCCGCAGGAAGTGCAGCATCGCCAGGATCACCCCGATATTCACCGCGATCACCAGATCGCTGAACACCGTGAGGACAAAGGTGGCCAGTAGAATCGCCACGTCCGCCCGGGGCGCCCGTTGCACCATGCGCTTGAAGTGGTGCAGTTCGCTCATGTTGTAGGCCACCACGAACAGGATCGCCGCCAGGGCGCACAGCGGTATATTGGCCGCCAGTGGCGCGAGAAACAGGATGATCAGCACCAGGACCAGCGCGTGGATGATGCCCGCCAGCGGGCTGCTGCCGCCGTTGCGGATATTGGTTGCGGTGCGGGCAATCGCGCCGGTGGCGGCGAATCCGCCGAACAGCGGGGTGGCCAGGTTGGCGATGCCCTGGCCGATCAGTTCCTGGTTGGAGTCGTGGCGGGTGCCGGCCATGCCGTCGGCCACCACCGCCGACAACAGCGACTCGATGGCGCCGAGCATGGCGATGGCGAAGGCCGGACCGATCAGGTCCAGCACTCGCGGCAGGCTGATTTCAGGCAGCTGCAACGCCGGCAACCCCTGGGGAATACCGCCGAAGGCGCTGCCGATGGTGGCCACGCCGTCGAACTGGAACAGGGACTGCAGGGCCGTGGCCAGGGTCATGGCGACCAGGGGCGCCGGCAGGCGTTTGAGCTGCGCGATCCTCGGCACGCCCCACAGCAGCGCCAGGCTGAGCAGGGCCAGCAAGGTGGTGGCCAGGTGCAGGTCGGGCAGGGCTTGCAGCAGGTGCCAGAGCTTCTGGTGGAAGTACTCGCCGCCGACGGCGGGCAGGCCGAAGAAGTCCTTCCACTGGCTGACCCAGATGATCACCCCGATCCCGGCGGTAAAGCCGAGTATCACCGGGTCCGGGATGAACTTGATCAGCGCCCCGAGGCGACTGATGCCCAGCAGGAACAGGATGATCCCGGCCATCATGGTCGCCAGTTGCAGGCCGTCGACCCCGTACTTGGCGGTGACCCCGGCCAGAATCACGATAAAGGCCCCGGTGGGACCGGCGATCTGCAAGCGGCTGCCGCCGAACAGCGACACCAGCAGGCCGCCGACGATGGCGGTGTAGATCCCCTGTTCGGGCTTGACCCCGGAGGCGATGGCGATGGCGAAGGCCATGGCCAGGGGCAGCGCCACCACGCCGACAATCACCCCGGACACCAGGTTGCGGGCCCAGTGCGCGCGTCCCAGCAATCCGGCTTTCCACGCCTCGCGTATGGCAATCATGGCTCACTCCCGACATCCGACTCGCAGATCACGCTGCTCATCATAGCCAAAGCCAGGAGGCGCGGCCCATGGCCTGAGTCAGTCTTTGCGCGGCTATCGGCTGCAGCCACTGGGATCGAGGAGTGCAGTCCGCGGCGTTGGTGTTCTTGCCTCAGCTACGCTTCGTACACCACCCCCAGTATCGACTGAGCAGTCAGGTTCCAGGCTGGGGCGATGGTTAACAAAAGATAACGTGGTGTCGATTGTCAGACGTTTCGAAAGCCCGATAGGATAGGTCAGCTTCCGAAGGGGCTCTAGATTGCAGGTTTCAGGACATTGTCCTAACTGCCCCGAACGGCGCCCTGTAAAGGTTGAACGACCTAACAATAATAAATGGGGGAGAGGTCTATGAGTGAGCCTGTCATGGGTGTGAGTTCCTGCCGCCCGCCGGCCTTGCGCAGATTTGCGTTGCTGGCTACAGCGCTCTCGCTGTTGGGGGTCGCCCTGTTGTCGGCCCCGGTCCAGGCCGCCGCGTCCGCGGCGGACACTGTCTATTCCACCGAATCGGCCAAGGCCAGCAAGGGCCTGATGCTCGATGTCGTGCATGCCGGTCCGCGCCTGGTCGCCGTCGGCGATCGCGGGCACATTCTCTATTCCGACGACCAGGGCCAGACCTGGACCCAGGCCAAGGTGCCGACCCGGCAGCTGCTGACCGCGGTGTATTTCGTCGATGCCCAGCACGGCTGGGCCGTCGGCCACGATGCCCAGGTGCTCGCCAGCGAAGACGGTGGCCTGACCTGGACCAAGCAATTCGAAGACCTCAAGCGCGAAGCGCCGCTGCTGGACGTGTGGTTCCAGGACATCAGCAACGGTTTTGCCGTGGGTGCCTACGGCGCGCTGCTGGCCACCACCGACGGCGGCAAAACCTGGGAAGACGCCAGCGACCGCCTGGACAACGAAGACCAGTACCACCTCAACGCCATCGCCGCAGTGAAGGACTCCGGCCTGTTCATCGTCGGCGAGCAGGGCAGCATGTTCCGCTCCGCCGACTGGGGACAAACCTGGGAACGCCTCGAAGGCCCTTATGAAGGTTCGTTCTTCGGCGTGATCGGCACCGCCCAGCCCGCCACGCTGCTGGCCTACGGCCTGCGCGGCAACCTCTATCGCTCCACCGACTTCGGCAGCACCTGGGAGCAGGTCGAACTCAAGGCCGCCCGCGGCAGCCTGGAGTTCGGCCTGTCCGGCGCCACGCTGCTGGACGACGGTTCGCTGGTGATCGTCGGCAACGGCGGCAGCGTGGTGCGCAGCACCGACAACGGCGTGACCTTCAGCGTCTACAACCGTCCGGACCGGATCTCCCTGGCAGCGGTGACGGCAGCCGGCAATGGCAACCTGATTCTGGCGGGGCAGGGCGGTGTGCGCTCGACCTCGTCGAATGGCGCCGATCTCGGAAAATAATCAGGGCAAGCAAGCCGGGCCAATAATAAGAAGGCGGGAACACTTCCATGAGCAGTCATCAAACCGACAAGGCGACGTTTCTCGAGCGTCTGATTTTCAACAACCGCCCGGCAGTGATCGTCATCTGCCTGCTGGTCAGCGTTTTCCTGTTCTGGCAGGCCACGCTGATCAAGCCGTCCACCAGCTTCGAAAAAATGATCCCGCTCGAGCATCCCTTCATCGAGAAGATGATGGAGCATCGCAACGACCTGGCGAACCTGGGCAACACCGTGCGCATCTCGGTGGAAGCCAAGGACGGTGACATCTTCACCAAGGACTACATGGAGACGCTGCGGCAGATCCACGACGAGGTGTTCTACATCTCCGGCGTCGACCGCTCGGGCCTCAAGTCGCTGTGGAGCCCCAGCGTGCGCTGGACCGAGGTGACGGAGGAAGGCTTCGCCGGCGGCGAAGTGATCCCGCAGAGCTACAACGGCTCGGCCGACAGCCTCGATCTGCTGCGCAACAACGTGCTCAAGTCGGGCCAGGTTGGGCGCCTGGTGGCCAACGACTTCAAGTCGAGCATCGTCGACATTCCGCTGCTGGAGTCCTACCCGGACCCGCAGGACCAGGGCAAGCTGCTGGCCCTGGACTACCAGAAGTTCTCCCACGAGCTGGAAGAAAAGATCCGCGACAAGTTCGAGGCGCAGAACCCCAATGTGAAGATCCACATCGTCGGTTTCGCCAAGAAGGTCGGCGACCTGATCGACGGCCTGATCATGGTGGTGATGTTCTTCGGCGTCGCCTTCCTGATCACCCTGGTGCTGCTGTACTGGTTCACCTGGTGCATCCGCAGCACCATCGCCGTGCTCATCACCACCCTGGTGGCGGTGGTCTGGCAGCTGGGCCTGATGCACGCCGTGGGCTTCGGCCTCGACCCCTATTCGATGCTGGTGCCGTTCCTGATCTTCGCCATCGGCATTTCCCACGGCGTGCAGAAAATCAACGGTATCGCCCTGCAATCCAGCGGTGCCGACAACGCCCTGACCGCGGCCCGGCGTACCTTCCGCCAGCTGTTCCTGCCGGGGATGATCGCGATCCTCGCCGACGCCGTGGGCTTCATCACCCTGCTGATCATCGACATCGGGGTGATTCGCGAGCTGGCCATCGGCGCGTCCATCGGCGTGGCGGTGATCGTATTCACCAACCTGATCCTGCTGCCGGTGGCGATTTCCTATGTCGGCATCAGCAAGCGCGCAATCGAGCGCAGCAAGAGGGACGCTACCCGCGAGCATCCGTTCTGGCGCCTGCTGTCGAACTTCGCCAGCCCGAAAGTCGCCCCGGTGTCGATCTTCCTGGCCCTGCTGGCCTTCGGTGGCGGCCTCTGGTACAGCCAGAACCTGAAGATCGGCGACCTCGACCAGGGCGCGCCGGAGCTGCGTCCGGACTCGCGCTACAACAAGGACAACAACTTCATCATCAACAACTATTCCACCAGTTCCGACGTGCTGGTGGTGATGGTCAAGACCGCCTCCGAAGGCTGCTCGCGCTACGAAGCCATGGCGCCGATCGATGAGCTGATGTGGAAGATGCAGAACACCGAGGGCGTGCAATCGGCGATTTCCCTGGTGACCGTGTCCAAGCAGATGATCAAGGGCATGAACGAGGGCAACCTGAAATGGGAAACCCTGTCGCGCAACCCGGATGTGCTGAACAACTCCATCGCCCGTGCCGATGGCCTGTACAACAACAATTGCTCGCTGGCGCCGGTGCTGATCTTCCTCAACGACCACAAGGCCGAGACCCTCGACCGCGCGGTGCATGCGGTGCAGGAGTTCGCCAAGGAACACAACAAGGACGGCCTGGAGTTCCTGCTGGCGGCGGGTAACGCCGGGATCGAGGCGGCCACCAACGAAGTGATCAAGCGCTCGGAACTGACCATCCTGGTACTGGTGTACATCTGCGTGGCGGTGATGTGCATGATCACCTTCCGCTCCTGGGCGGCGACCCTGTGCATCGTGTTGCCGCTGGTGCTGACCTCGGTGCTGGGCAACGCGCTGATGGCGTTCATGGGCATCGGCGTCAAGGTCGCGACCTTGCCGGTGGTGGCGCTCGGGGTGGGGATCGGCGTGGACTACGGGATCTACATCTACAGCCGCCTGGAAAGTTTCCTGCGTGCCGGCCTGCCGTTGCAGGAGGCCTACTACCAGACCCTGAAATCCACCGGCAAGGCGGTGCTGTTCACTGGCCTGTGCCTGGCCATCGGCGTCGCCACCTGGATCTTCTCGGCCATCAAGTTCCAGGCCGACATGGGCCTGATGCTGACCTTCATGCTCCTGTGGAACATGTTCGGCGCGTTGTGGCTGCTGCCGGCGCTGGCGCGATTCCTGATCAAGCCGGAAAAACTGGCGGGGCAGAAGGGCCACTCGCTGTTCGCCCACTAATCCCCTAAGCTCCAAGCAAAACCGCGACCCAGGTCGCGGTTTTTTATTGCCCGGCCAGACACCACCGGCCCCTGTAGCCGCTGCCGAGCCCGCGAGGCTGCGATCGACCGGCACGCTCGCAGCGGTGTTCCTGGTGCAGGAGGGCCTTCGGCCCTGGCGCAGCTGCGCCAGCGGCTACAGAATTTGTAGCAATGGTTCGTGCGAACTTTGCAATGCCACTACAGCCGCGCCGCGCCGGACCCGCTATCATGGCCGCTTTCCATTGCTGACTGACGACTATGACTGCCGCTACAGACACTTTGCTGACTGCCCTCCAAGCCTGCGACATGCTGGAAATCGACGGGCTGCATGCCTTCGACTTCACCCTTGACGACCAACAGCTGCTGATCGAATGCATGGACGGCCGTGCGGCCAAGCGCTGGAGTTTCAGCCTGGCCCAGGTCAACGCCGCGACCTTCGACGACACCCTGCAAAGCTGGACCATCGTCGGCGACTCCGGTGAGCACCGCCTGGTGTGCATGAGTGCTTTCAGTGCCCGTAACGATGAGGAGGATGAACATGAGGATGCGTAACTTCTGGCCACTGCTGATGGCTGGCAGTATCGGCGCCATGGCCGTGCAGGCCGCGCCGGTCGAGACCCAGGAACTGCTGGTCGGTTCCTACACCCAGGGCCAGAGCGAAGGCATCTACCGCCTCAAGTTCGACGGTCGCACCGGCAAGATCGAGGCCAAGCCGCTGCAGGTGGTCAAGAGCGCCAACCCGTCCTGGCTGACCCTGTCCAAGGACCAGAAGCAGCTGTTCGTGGTCAATGAGAACGGGCCTGGGCAAGCCGACCCGATCGGCCGGGTCAGCAGCTTCAGCATCGAAGCCAAGAGCCGCAAGCTGAACCCGATCAACCAGGTGCAGAGCCTGGGCAACGAGCCGACGCACTCGAGCCTGAGCGGCGATGGTCGCTACCTGTTCGTCAGCAACTACTCGGTGGTTGCGGATCCGGGCGGCAGCCTCGCGGTGTTGCCGGTCGGTACCGATGGCAAGCTGTCGCCGGTGGTCCAGCTCAGCAGCCACCCAGGCAGCCGGGTCAACCCCGAGCGCCAGGTGGCGGCCCACGTGCATTCGGTGGTGTCGTCGCCGGACGGCCAGTTCGTGTTCGCCAGCGACCTGGGCGCGGACAAGGTCTTCGTCTACCGCTACGACCCCAAGGCCAACGCCGAACGCCCACTGACCGCGGCCGAGCCGGCGTTCGTCGAGCTGCCGCCGGGCAGCGGCCCGCGCCACCTGCTGTTCAGCGCCGATGGCAAGCACGCCTACCTGACCCTGGAAATGAGCGCCCAGGTGGCGGTGTTCGACTACCAGGACGGCAAGCTGACCCAGAAGCAGATCCTCGACTTGACCAGCGGCGGCAAGGACAAGAAGGCGGCGGGTGCGCTGCATGCTTCCAAGGACGGCAAGTACCTGTACGTGAGCAACCGCGGCACGGCCAATCAGTTGCTGGTGTTCGCCATCGACGAAGCCACCGGCCAGCTCAAGGAGATCCAGCGGCGTTCGGTGGAGGGCGATCACCCGCGTGAGTTCAGCCTCGATCCGAGCAACAAGTACGTGCTGATCGGCAACCAGAAGAGCAACGAAATCGTGGTGATCGAGCGCGACGCCAAGACCGGTTTCCTCGGCAAGACCGTGCAGAAACTGCCGTTCGATTCACCCAGCGATATCAAATTCCTGGTGCGTCAATAGGCCGCAGGCCCCGGTTGACGGGGCCTGCGCCTTTCTATTAATGACGCTGATATCTGCTACTGCTGGAAAAAATTTCAACCCGCCAACCCTCGGGCGTAGTTTTGCTTCACGGCCCGGCGCATCAAGGCTTCCGGGCAAACAAGCCGACTGCATACGAGGGTTACCCAATGAACTTCAATCTCTTCTCCGTGATCGCCGCTTCCGCCATCTCCGCTACCGTGGCCCTGCCAGCCAGCGCCAACGTGGAAATCAGCGAGAAAAAATCCGCGACCAACACCTACACCCAGAAATACCTGCAACAGAGCGCCAACTTCTACGCCGCGCTGGATCACAAGATCCAACACTGAAATTCCCCGCACCGCCCAGGTATGCAGGAGCGAAGTCACTGGCTTCCCTGAATGGACTCGTTCATCCGGTGGATCAGCAGTGATGTCGCTCCTGCATTACCTGTATGCGACGTTTTCCCCCATGCCAGGCAAATTAGCTTGGTAATGTCATATCGCCATATGTTTAAATTTGACGCTAATTAATTGACTCCTCCTTTCCAAGGATCGACAGCATGGCGATGCGTCTGGCAGTGGTTCTTCTGTTCCTCTATTCCACCCCGATTCTCTCGGCTGCCCAGCCCATTGAAGGCGAGCCGGAAACCTCCCGCGAGCGAATGCTGACCCTGCTTGAGGATTGATTGGCCGCGGACCAACGATCAATCCAACTGATGGTGACTATGCACCGAGGTTGTTTCTGCGGCGGGCGTTTTTAACGGATTCTGTGGGCACTGAAACATGCCCACGGAGACCACCATGGCCCACTCGATCCTCACCTCTGCCAAGCGCGGCGCCTATGTCGCCATTGGCCTGTACCTGGCCATGGTCCTCCTGGTCAGCCTCTCGGCCCAGACCCCGTCGACGGTGCAACCGCCGATCCAGGTCGCTTACCCGGCCATCCAGTTCGAACACCGCGCGCAAGCCGCCGAACAGGTTCCTGATGCGGGAGTGGCGCTGCTATGAAAGGACGCAGGTTCTGGGTCATTGCCGTCCTGGCGTTCATGACCAATGGCGCTTCCTTGCTGGGGATCGGGCAGGGCTCGGCGGGCTCGCTGGCCCGGGCCATCGAATGCAATCACAACATCGCCCACAACATTGAAACCGCCAAGGCCCAGGGCCTGCTGGCCGGCAACCCGCCAGCCAAACCCAGGGCCGCGTTCTTCGGCCCGTTCAGCGTCGATTGCTCGGCGTTGCAGATGTGCAGTGTGCTGAGTTGAACGCAACACAGTCTTCTGTAGGAGCTGCCGGTCGACGCTCGATTGCTCGCGATCGCTGCGCAGCAGCGCTCTATCCATCGCATCGCGTTATCGTTGCGGATTTATCGCGAGCAAGCTTCGCTCCTACATAACAGGTGTCAGGCTCAGGCCTTGGCCATGACCGCGACAAACAGCTCCGACTCCAGGAACCGCTGCAACCAGCGCTGCAAATGCCGGTAAGGCGTCTGCGCAAACCACTCGCGATCGACATGGGCGAACTGCCGCACGAAAGGCGCCAGGGCCATGTCCGCCAGGCTCGGGTGATCTGCCAGCAGGTAATCGTGCTGGCTCAACAGTTCATCCAGCTGCCGTAGAAATACTTCCCCCTGACTGCGGTAATGCTCCATCGGCTGTTCGGGGTAACGCTCGGCGTATTTGTAGCGATTGAGGTGCAGCTTGAACACTTGGTCGTTTTCCGCGATCAGCGCCTCGATCCGTTGCTGCGCCGGCCCATCGTCCTTCAGCAGCCAATCCTGCGGATCGTGCTGGGCCAGGGCCCAGCGCATGATGTCCAGGCTTTCGTCGATCACCCGTCCGTCAGCGTTGAGCACCGGCACCGTGCCCTTGGGCGACAGCGCCAGCATCTCGGCCGGCTTGGCCTTGAGGTTGACCTCGACTATCTCCAGCGGCACTCCGCTGTAGCGCAGCGCGAGGCGGGCGCGCATGGCGTAGGGGCAGCGGCGGAACGAATACAAAGTATTCATTTCACCTCCAGGGTGCTCAGGCCATTGCCTTGGCGCCGTACCTGGATCTGCACCGGAATCCGCTCGTGCATTTCCTGCACATGGGAAATCACCGCCACCTTGCGGCCCTGGGCCTGCAAGCCGTCGAGGGCGTCCATCGCCAGTTGCAGGGATTCCGGATCGAGGCTGCCGAAGCCTTCGTCGATAAACAGCGACTCGATCTTCAGCGTGCTGGAGGCCATGGACGCCAGGCCCAGGGCCAGCGCCAGGGACACCAGGAAGGTCTCGCCGCCGGACAGGGAGTGCACCGAGCGCAGCTCATCGCCCATTTCCGTGTCCATCACCAGCAGGCCGAGCATGCTGCCGCCGCGCTTGAGGCGATAGCGCCGCACCAGCTGGCGCAGTTGCGCGTTGGCGTGATGCACCAGCAGATCGAGGTTGTAGGCCTGGGCGATCTTGCGGAAGGTGTCGCCGCTGGCCGAGCCGATCAAGGCATTGAGCCGCGCCCAGCGTTGCCATTCGGCGTAGGCCTGGGCGATCTGCTCGCCCAGCGCCTGGTTGGCGTCTTGCCGGCGCTGGTCCTCGGTCTGCTGGGCGCGCAGTTCGGCGCTCAGCTGTTCGCTGGCGGCCAGCTGGCTGTGCAGTTCACTCAGGGCGCTGGCCAGTTGTTCGGCGTCGAGCTGGCCGTCGTGCTGGGCCTGATGGCTGTGCAGGCGTTGCTCGCGTTCGGTGACCAGGACCTTGGCCTGTTCCACCGCCTTTTCGCGCTCTTGCAGTTGTTGGCGCAACGCGGCGACCTGCTGGTCGTCGAGGCTGAGCAACTGTTCCAGGCCGCCGTCGTCCAGCTCCGGGTGCTGCTGGCGCCAGTCGGCGATCTTGCTGCCCAGCGCCTGCTGTTCGGCTTCCAGGGCCAGCAGGCGTTCCTCCTTGCCTTGCAGTTCCGCGCCCAGTTGCACCAGCAGGCTGCGGACCTCCTGCAACTGCTGGTTGGCCTGCACATCGGCGGCGCGCGCCTGTTCCACGGCCTGTTCCAGATGCTGCTGCCACTGCTCGGCACTGGCGTGTTCGCCCAGCAGTTGCGCGAGCTTGTTGCGGGCGGCCTGCTGTTGCTCGGCCAGGGTATTGAACTGCTCCTGGGCGGCTTGCAGTTGCTGCACGCGGGTCTGCTGGCGGTCCTGTTCCTTGTCCAGGGCCAGCTGGCGCTGTTGTTGTTCCTGCTGTTCTTCCTTCTGCTGGTCGAGCTGTTCCAGGCGCTGCATGACCTGCTGGTCGATCTGCATAAAGGTCGCGGCCGGGTCGCTGCGCAGGGCTTCGAGGGTATCGGCCGGCAGCAGGGTGGCGAAGGCCGACAGCTCTTCCTCCAGGCGCTGGCGATCCGCGCCCAGCTGCTGTTGCTGCTGGGTCAGCTGTTGCGTGGCTTCCTGGCTGGCCTCGACCGCCGCTTGCAGTTGCTGTTGCAGGCGCCCGGCATCCTTTTGCAGTTTCAGCAGGGCGCCTTGGCGCTGTTCGTCCTGCTGGATGCTTTGGTTCAGCTGGCTCAGTTGCTGGTTCAGCCAGGCGTCGCGCTTGCCGGCGTCCTGGTCGAGCAGCGCCGCCGCCAGCGGATGGGCTTCGATACTCGGCGCCAGGGCCTGCTGCTGGCTTGCCAGCTGCTCCTGTTGCTGGAGGAATTCCTTCTGCTGGGCGATCAGGCCGCCGACCTGGCTGCGCAGTTCGGCGAGCTTTTCCTTGAGTTCGTCCACCGCCTTGCGGGCGTTGGCTTCTTCGCTTTCGTCATGGCGACCCAGGCTCTGCAACAGTGCTTCGGGCTGATGGTAGGGATGCTCGTGGCTGCCGCAGACCGGGCAGGGCTGATCGTCCTGCAACTGCTCGCGCAGCTCTTCGACACTGGCGCTGCGTGCCAGGCGCTGGCGTTCCAGCAGTTGCTGGGTCACCGTCAGGGTCTGTTCGGCGACCGTCAGTTCGGCCTTGCTCTGCAAGCCGATCCGGTTCAGCTCTTCGCGCTGGCGCGCCGCGGTCTGCAACTTGTCCGCCAGCTCCGCGCCGCGCTTGTCCAGTTCCTGCTGGCTGGCCCACAGCCGCGCCAGTTCTTCGAACGCGCGCTGTTGCTTGCGGTTGTCCTGCAGCAGGTCGCTGAGGATCTGCAACTGTTCGGCCACCGCATGGGGCTCGGCGCCGGCCTCGCTGTACAGCACTTGCAGCTCATCGCGTTGCGCGGCCAGTTGCTGCGCCGCGCTGGCGGCCCGTTGTTGCAGGCCGGGCAGCTCTTCCTGGCCCTTGTTCAGCCGGTTGCCGGCCAGCATCAGCTGTTGCAGGCGATCGCGGTAGGCATTCCAGGCATCGCTCAGCGGCGCCAGATGGCTGCTGTGTTCCAGCTGTTCGGCAATCCGCTGCAGGCGTTCGCCCACCAGGCGCTGCTGTTCGAGCATGGCCTGGATCGCCTGCTGGCCTTGTTCGCTGGCCTGTTGCAGTTTGTCCTTGAACTCGCCGGCTTCGCCGCAGGTCTTGCCCAGGTGGGCGAGGGTGCTTTGCTCGGCAAAGGCCTCGCGCAGCAGCGGGGCGCCGGCGCTTTGCTGTTCCTGGGCGGCGAGCAACGCGGCCTGGGCCGTGGCCAGTTGCTGCTCCAGTTCGCCCTGGCGTTGTTGCTCTGCGCCTTGTTGCTGGCGCTGTTGCCGGATCTGTTCGCGCAGCGGCGTCAGTTGCTGGTTCAGTTCCACCTGCCGGGCGAACTGATGGCGTTGCGGCGCCAGCTGTTCCAGGCGGGTCAGCCTGGTCCGCTCGCTGCCCAGGCCTTCCCAGGTCGTTTGCGCCTGTTGCAGTTGCTCGGCGGCGCTCCGCTGCTGGTCCTGCAGCTGCTGCAGTTCCTTGAGCCAGGCGTGTTGCAGCTCCAGTTGCTTGAGCTGCGCCTGCTGGGCCTTGAGCTGCTGCTGGGCGGCGTCGAAGCGCTGGTCCAGCTCGGCGCGGGCCTCGGGCTCCAGCGGGGTGATGCCGCTGGCCTGGGCCTTGAGGGTCTTGTGCTGTTCCTCGGCTTCCTTGCTCTTGCTGTAGGCGCGCCGCCCGAGCTGGCTGTAGATCGAGGTGTTGGTGAGCTTTTCCAGCAGCTCGCTGCGTTCCTTGTCGTCGGCCTTGAGGAAGGCGCTGAACTCGCTCTGGGCCAGCATCACCGCGCGGGTGAACTGCTCGAAGTTGAGCCCCAGCTTGGCTTCGATCAACTGCTCGTAGTCGCGCTTCTGGCTGGCCAGCAGTTGATTGCTGTCCAGGTCGTGCAGGCTCTGCTTGCTGGCCTGCAGCTTGCCGTTGGCCTTGTCCCGGGCGCGGTTGGTTTCCCAGCGGGCGCGGTAGCGATGGCCGTCGATGCCGACGAAGTCGACCTCGGCGTAACCGCTGCCGGTGCCACGGCGCAGCAGGGTGCGCGGGTCGCTGGTGAGCATTTCGCTGTCCACCTCCGGCACCTTGGTTTCGCGGCCGATATTGTTCAGCCGCGGCACCGCGCCGAACAGCGCCAGGCACAGCGCATCGAGCAGGGTGCTCTTGCCGGCGCCAGTGGGCCCGGTGATGGCGAACAGCCCGGCGCTGGCCAGGGGTTCGGCGCTGAAGTCGATTTCAAAGGGGCCGGCCAGGGAGGCCAGGTTCTTCAGGCGGATGGCAAGAATCTTCATGGCTGCTCCTCCTCGTGCTGCACTTCCTGGAGCAGTTGCGCGAAGTCCTTGAGGGTCTGTTCGTCCACCTCGCTGCCGTAGCTGTCCAGCCAGGCGCGGCTGAACAGGTCCTGCGGGCTGAGCTGGTCCAGCTCCACCAGTTGCGCGGCGCCGTCGTCGCCCTCGCGTCCACCATTGCCGGCGTATTCGGCGGCAATCCGCACCAGGCGCACGGCCTTGCCCTGCAGGGCGCTTTCCACTTGCTGGCGCAGGTCTGGTTGCGGCTCGTCCAGGCGCACCCGTACTTCCAGCCAGGGCTGGCGCTGCTCTTCGGCCAACAGGTCGATGTCCGGCAGTTCTTCCAGTTGCAGCAGGATCTCCGCCAGTGGCGCCGGGCCCAGGCGTTGCAGGTTGACCGCCCGCGGGATCAGCCGCGGCTCGACGCTGACCAGGGTTTCGCCGTCGAGCTGGATATCGAGGATCTGGTGCTGGTAGTCGATCTCCGAGAACGACAGCGGAATCGGCGAGCCGCTGTAGCGGATGCGTTCCTCGCCGTTGACCTTCTGCGGCTTGTGCAGATGCCCCAGGGCCACGTAGCTGATGCTCGGGCCGAACAGACTGGCGGGCAGGGCCTCGGCATTGCCGATGATCAGGCTGCGCTCGGAGTCTTCCGACACCGAACCGCCGGCCATGTGCGCGTGACTGATGGCGACCAGCGCCTGGCCTGGCTGACGTTTGGCGTTGGCCGCGGCGATCAGCCACTCATGCACCTGGCCGATACCGCGCAGGTAATCGTCGCCCAGGTGCGGGCCGGTGACTTCCGCCGGCCGCAGGAACGGCAGCGCCAGGCACCAGCCGGCAATCGCGCCGCTGGCATCGGGCAACGGCAGCAGCAGACGCTCGCTGTCCAGCTGCCCGTCGTCCAGCCACAGCACCCGGCCCAGGGCATGGGTGCGCAGACGCCGCATCAAGGGCGCCGGCAACTCGATGCGCGAACCGGAGTCATGGTTGCCGGCGATCATCACAATGGTCAGGCCGGGCTGCTGTTCATGGGCACTGACAATAAAGTCGTACAGCCGCTCCTGGGCTTTGACCGGCGGATTGACCGTGTCAAAGATATCGCCAGCGATCAGCAGTACGTCAGGGCTGTGCAGCGCCAGCTGGCGCAACAGCCATTCAAGAAAGCAAGCATGCTCGAAATCGCGTTCCTGGCCATGGAGGTTCTGCCCCAGGTGCCAGTCGGAGGTGTGAAACAGACGCAAGGCAAACTCCGCAAACAATCAGGTGAGCCGCAGGGAAGAGGAGAGCGGCGTGAGGGGGGAGAGTTTAATGGTAAATCGGGTGTGGGGCTTGGTTGGATGTGTAGATGGAAGCTGTAGAAGAGGCTGCTTTTGACTCGATGTAGTCATTCGTCGCGGGCTGCTATCGGCCATTTACTGCCATTCGGGACCGGCAGCAATCGGCCAAATACTGCCATTAGTGAAAGTGGGCTATTCGGTGAATTGGGTTCCAGGGCAACAGCTACTCAGCCCTGAGGATACGAGTAGAACCGCATCAGCCGTAGACCGTCCAGTAGCCTTTCATGCAGGGCGACGAACTCGACTGGTATCTCTGGATGGCGGACACCCGAACTGGCGACTGTACTCTCGGCTGAATTGCGATGGGCTTTCGTAGCCCACTCGATAACATGCACTCGCCACATCCAGCCCTTCGCCGAGTATCAGTCGGCGGGCTTCCTGCAGACGAAGTTGTTTCTGATACTGCAGCGGACTCATCGCGGTCACTGCCTTGAAGTGGTGATGCAAAGTAGAACTGCCCAAATTGGCTACCCGTGCAAGTTCTTCGATGCGCAAGGGGTGGGTGTAATGGTTGTTCAACCAATCGATTGCCCGCGTCACCCGCCGCATTTGTGAATCACCGAGGGCAAGCTCATACAGGCGGCTACCGTGCACGCCTCGCAGGAGGCGGTAATACAACTCCCGCAGGGCGAGCGGAGCCAGCATGCCGATGTCCTTCGGCGTCTCCAGCAGACGTACCAGCCTAAGCATTGTTTCCAGCAGGGGAACATCGACTTTCTCAAGGAAAAGGCCACGCTCCGGTTCGTCCGGGACGCCCGTCGGGGGAGCATCGGCAATGACCTGGGCAATTTCCGTGGCCTCGAAATCAAGACGGATACACAGGTAAGGCGCCTCCGGGCTGGCCATCAGCACGCGACCGGAAACTGGAAGTGTCACCGATACCACCAGGTAACTGAGCGGGTCGTACAGATAATGGTCGTCACCCACGCCGATTTCTTTTTGTCCTTGCACGATCAGGCAAAGTGCCGGCTTGTGGACGGTATGGATAAGCTCCGAGGGGGCGTCAAAACGAATGACATGCAGGGGCGCTATGGCGGTCTCATAGATCCCGGGTGTCGTAAACCGTTGCGTCAGTAAGCGAACCAGTTCGTCACGGTATATGGCTGTGTTCTGAAGGATGAAAGCATCGCTCTGTTCCATTTCAAGGCTCTCACACGTATTCATGAGCATCTGCCTGGTGGCTGTCCAGGCAGACCATATTCACCCGACATCATCAAATTGCTCATTGCCGATAGAGGATCATGCCGGCGTGATACAGCACATCGTCATGAAAGTGCCCATCGGCGGTGAAGCCGCTATCGTCCCAGTACTGGATGTAGTCACCCACTATTTCGTAGCGGCCTTGATAGGCGCTCTTATTTTTACCACGGGCCTCGTCGTAACGCCCAGTTGCCAGAAGCTCGTGACGGATGAATCCATCAGCGGTTACCCACATACCTGCGTAACGATGATCGGGAGTGGCTCGTTTAGCATTTTTCATAGGGCTTCTCCTCGATTGCATGCTTAGCCGATACGACCCAGGGCAGTTTGGCTTGAGCCGTCTTCGGCAACGCGAAAACCCGGTGTGCGGTCACTGCCGCCCTCACTTACGCGCATGCCGGGAGTGTGGTCCGAGCCACCCTCGGCAACCCTGAACCCGGGTGTGCGGTCACTGCCACCTTCAGTCACCCGCATGCCGGGAGTTCGGTCGGCCCCGTCTGCGGCCAGGTAAAGGCTGGTGGAGGAGAGATTGACCGCGCAAGCAACGATCGCGCTCATAGCCAGTGAAATGGAAAGCCGGTTTGCGTTTTTCATTGTTCAGTCCTCATCGATGTTGTTCAGCTGAATGGCCTGCCATGGCCTGTTTCTGCATCTGTTGCGTGTTTTCAGATTACGTAGCCGAGCGGAGGGGGGTTAGGTCGAAACTGTCGCAGATTTGCCTGATCCTCTCGGGCTTGCCGAGAATGCCCGGCGGCGCCTTCCAGCGGAGGCTCACCCGGCCGTGACGGTCATGCCTCCGTCTGCCATGACCACCGAACCGACCAGGAAGCTGGCACGATCCGAGGCGATGAACGCGACCACTTCAGCAATTTCTTCCGGCCGTGCGGCGCGGCCGATCGGCGCGGCTTCGCCATGTTTGGCGAGAAAAGCAGGGCCATCGTCGACCACATTGTTGAGGATGTTGGTCACCACATCCCCAACACCGACAGCATTGACGCGGATGCCGTGGGCGATGACCTCAAGCGCAAGGGTTCGCGTCAGTTGGGCAAGCGCACCTTTGGAGGCGGTGTAGGCGGAAATAGTGGGGAAGGCGAAGTAGGAGGCATAGGACGCGATGTTGACGATCGAGCCGGATTTATTTGGCATCATCGCTTTGACCGCTTCCCGGCTATGCAGAAATGCCGCTGTAGCATTGACCGCCTGAATGCGCTCCCAATCTTCGCGGGTCATGTCGATGACCAGTTTGTTGATGATGATGCCGGCGTTATTGACCAGGATGTCCAGCCGACCGAATTGCTCGACGGCCAATGCGACCGCACGCTCGGCGGCACCGTCCTGAGTGATGTCGGCCACCAGTGGTACCAGGCCGGGGCAGGCCAGCGCCTCCACCTCAGGGTTTATATCTTCGGCGATGACCTTGGCGCCGCGGGCGTGCAGCAACAGTGCGATTGCCTTGCCGATGCCACTGGCCGCGCCAGTGACCAAGGCGACTTTACCTGCCACTTCGTTTGGCATGCTGTTCTTGATATCGGTCATGATTTTCTCCAGCGTTGTGATCGAGTAGGGGGTGAGCCGTGTCGGCACCTGCAAGGCGCTGTCATCGGCGACGGGCCTACTGTCTCGCAGCGAGGCGAAGTCGGCTTTCGTGGGCTTGCCCAGGCTGTCGGGATTTTGCGCCGAATGTTAAGTGAGGAAGGTTCGGCGCTCGGTTCAACGAGCGGGAAAAGCTCGATATCATCGATCCGGTCTCATCGCGCAGAGGTCGGGCAAGCGCCTGGAGAGTGGTTGAAGCCTGTCTGACTTTGCACAGTCGAGTATGAAAAGGACATGTTCATGGCGAATACCGGGTTAACGTCCCTCGAACAGATGTCGACATTCTCGCCAGGCTTGCGCATCACCGGGGAGTCGATGCGTGAATACCTGCCAGGCGAGCCGCAGGCTTTACCGCAGTGCCCGGAAATCAAGGACATTGTGATTCAGCTGTTTACCCATCGCAGCGTCATTGAGCCCATTCTCGTGCCTGCGGTGGTGGAACCGCTGGTCGTCCTGGTTCTGGCGGGGGCGGCGAGGGTGGAGGAGCGCGTACTGGGTGGGGAGTGGGAAGCGGCAGAGGTCAGCGCCGGCGATTTTTTTCTCACCAGTTCTGATGAGCCGTATGAAATGCGGTGGCAGACTCACGGGGGTGACACCTTCGAAGTCATGCACCTTTATCTGGGGTTACCGCTGATCGAGCAAGCGTCACGGGAGCTGTTGGGTGAGCACGCCGGGCCAGTGCGTTTGCGCGATGTTTCAGGGGCACGGGACGGGCGCGTCGCGTCTGTCATGGAGCAGTTGCGCACCGAACTGGTTGTAGAGCGCTCGCCCAGCTCCCTTTTCGTCCGTTCTCTGGCACAGGCGCTGGCCGTACATCTGGTGCGCAGCTATCTCGCCGATATCCAGCCTGGGCGTCGGGTCAACGCCTTGCAAGCGTACAAGCTGCGCAAAGTGACTGACGCCATGAGTGAGCATCTAGGCGCTGAGTTCAGCTTGGCGAGGCTGGCCAGGCTTGCCGAGCTGAGTGAGTACCACTTCAGCCGCATGTTCAAGCGTGCGACGGGACTGTCGCCCTCCCAGTACTTTATCCGCTTGCGCATAGTTCGCGCGCGGCAGCTGTTGCTCGAGACCCGGCGTAGCGTCATCGACGTCGGGCTGGAGGTCGGCTACTCAAGCCCCAGTCACTTCTCCCAGGTGTTTCGTCGCGAGGTGGGCGTAACGCCCAGTAAGTTCCGAGGTGCATGAGTGTCTTTCCGTGACAGGTTTTGCGGGTGATGCACACAGACACGAATAGGCAAAAGGTGCGCAGGTTTTGGCACGCGTCGACCAGGCCAGTGCCCTTAACCTTTCCGACGTACCCCGCAGCAACATCCGCGTTATCAGCGGTTGGAGCTGAAACTTCAATGCATACAGCAGGAGCTACGGATATGTCGAACATCAAAAACAAAGTCGTACTGATTACCGGGGCAAGCAGTGGTATTGGCGAAGCGGCGGCCAGGCTGATCGCCGCCAAAGGTGCCCGTGTGGTACTCGGTGCCCGCCGTACCGAGCGTCTGGAAAAACTTGTGAGCGAGATCCAGGCCGAAGGTGGCTCGGCAAGTGCCTGCGCACTGGACGTTACGGATCTGGAGTCCATGCATGCGTTCGTGGCGTTCGCCAAGGCGCAACATGGCAAAGTTGATGTGATCATCAACAACGCGGGCGTGATGCCCCTGTCTCCCTTGGCCTCGTTAAAGGTCAACGAGTGGAACCAGATGCTCGATGTCAACGTTCGCGGGGTGCTGCACGGTATTGCCGCCGTCTTGCCGGGCATGGAGGCGCAAGGGTCCGGTCAAGTCATCAATATTTCGTCGATCGGCGGCCTTGCGGTCTCTCCGACAGCCGCGGTGTACTGCGCGACAAAATTCGCAGTCAGGGCAATCTCAGATGGCCTGCGGCAGGAAACGGACAAGATCCGGGTCACCGTGGTGTGCCCGGGTGTCGTCGAATCTGAACTGGCCGATACGATTTCCGATGAGGTGGCGCGAGAGGAAATGAAAGCCTTCCGTCGTGTGGCGCTCAACGCAGACGCTATTGCACGAGCGCTCGCCTATGCCATCGAACAGCCCGACGATGTTGATGTAAGTGAGATTGTGGTTCGTCCGACTGCCAGCCCACACTGAGCAGTCTTGAGTGGAAGGCGTGCTTTGGTTCCGAGGCAGTTGTTCATGAACGGCTGCTTTTGTCCGAATGCTGCAAGTCGCGGATGGCAGCTAATGCCGAAAGCAGATACGTCAGCGAAGTGTCGATTTCCCATCGTCAGGCTTACCCGATATCGGGTAAGCCCGCGCCAGCCATCTCAGGTACATCTTTTCAACCAGGCTCCCGCACCACAGCCAGGCGGCACCCAATCCGCGTTGTTCATACTGTTCGAACAGTTCAAAGCGCTCCAGACGCAACCCAGTAGTGCGCAGCGCTGGGGAGTCGGGCAGGGCCAGGCGGGACAGCCTGGCATCGAGCTCTCGATAGGGCTGACCCGACTGAATAAGCCATCCCAACTCAGTCTGCTCGGCATTGCAGAACAACAACTGGCAATCAGCCTTCAGTTCATGATCGAGAATCGAGTTCAGCTGCTCTCGCAGGTGAGTGGTTGGCTGGAGGGTGCCGCCACTCAAGTGGGTGACGAGCAGAAATCGGGCGCTGGAGGTGATGATCAAAATTCGTGGCCTGCCTCGGCGGGGGAGAGTGGGGATTAGCTCACTCTCGGCCCGTGCTGAGGAATGGGAGAATTCTGAAATGGGGTGCAGAAACCGCAGCGCAAGGCTGTGCGGTTTCCTCGGTTATTTCGGGTACAGCGGCGGCAGGCTGCTGGTGTCGGCCAGCGGGGTCTGTACGTGTTCGGCGATCGGGATGGTGCGGATTGCGCGCCACAGTTCTTCGCCTTGCCAGTAGTGGCCGGTTTCGCTGTAGAGCGCGCCGTTGAGGCCGTCCAGGGCATCGGACAGGGGTACGAAGCGCGCGGCCATGTCGGCCAGGGTTTCCGGTTGCTGGCGGGCCCAGGCGTCCAGGGCCTGGCGGGTGGCCTGCGGGTCGTTGGCCAGGCTGGCGCGCTTGAGGTCGTCGAGCAGGGTGCGCGGGCTGGGGCCGGTCTGCGCGGCACGCAGGATCGCCGGCTGCCAGCGCGCCCGCCACCAGAGGCCGAAGCCCAGCAGAGTGGTGCAGGCGAGGAGCAGGGTGCTGAGTTTCCAGGCCCAGAGCGTGGTGCTGTCGTCACTGACGCCGGCTGGCGTCGCGCCGGCCGGGGTGTCCACCACCAGGCTTGGGTTGTTCGCCACTTGCAGGGTACGCGCCGGCAGGCTGCTGCGTTCCAGGTGGTCCTCATGGGTGTTCCACCAGACCACTTCCAGCGCCGGCAGGTCGATGCTGCCGCTGCGGTTCGGCACCAGGGCCTGGCTGTCTTCGCGGCTGCCGATCAGCCCGCGGTCGCTGACCTGATTGCTCAGTTGCGGCTGGTCCGGATAGCTGCGCAGGCCATTGGCCTCGGTCACCGGCAAGGGTGGCAGCTGCGAGCTGGACAGGCCTTCGGCCTTGAGGGTCAGGCTGCGGGTCAGCGAGTCGCCGACCTGGCTGTGATCCGGCTCGGGGTTCCAGCTTTCGCTCAGGCTCAGGCTGCGGGCCGGCAGCCAGGGCGCGTCGGCCGGGTATTCGACCGGCTTGGCCTTGACCGTCAACGGCATCTGCGCCGAGCTCACGTGCACCAGCTTGCCCGGTTTCAGGCCCTGGGGCGCCGGGGCCTGGGTGTTCGCGGCATCGGCCAGGGTGGCGCTGAAGATCAGCTCGGGAATATTCAGCACGCCGCTGTGCTGGGGAAAGATCGCGTAGCGGATCTCGATCACGCCGTGGCGCACGCCGTTGATGACTTTTTCATAGGTGCGCGACTCGCCGAGCTGTTCGACCCGGGCATCGTCGATCTGCAACGGCGTCAGGCTGCTGTCGTCGTACAGCGACACCGAGTGATAGATGTGCAGGGTCAGCACCGCCTGGGCCTGCACGTAGACGCTGTCCTGATCGAGGCTGGCGTCGATGAACACCGGCTCCAGCGGCGCGCTGTCGCTGCGGCTTGCGCTTTGCAGCACCTGCAGGGTGATCGGCTGGCTCTGTACTTCGCCCAGTTGCAGGGCCGGGATCACCACGGTGCCGGTGGTCTTGGGCAGCAGGGTGATGATCCAGCGGGTGATGGCGCGGTTTTCGCCGTTGAGGCTGGTCAACTGGTTGACCTGGCGCGTGCCCTGGACCTCGAACTGCGCTTGCAGCGGCGTCAGGTCGGGTTTGCCGAACAGCGTGACATTGTTGGATTCCAGGGTCAGCTCGACGGTTTCCCCGGAGTTCACGCGGCTGCGGTCGACACTGGCGACCAGCCCCTCGGCCCGGACCGCGAAGGCGCCGAGCGTCAATACCAGCGTGAGTAGGAGGGTGGTGAAGCGGGTCATCGAATTTTTCCCTGATCCTGATGTTGTTGCTGTTCGTACCAGAACTTGCGGCGCAGCAGCTCGCCCGGATCGTCCGGAATCTGCCGCAGCCATTGTTCCAATGCCTGACGGTGTTCACCGTCGAAATTGTCCTGGGCATCGCGCAGCGGCGGCGTGGTGGTCTGTTCGTCGCCCAGCTCGCTGCCGGGAATCGCATCGTTGCCCGGGGTGGCGACCTCGTCGTCCGTCGACTCGTCGGCGGTGGTCGGGTGGCTGTTCTCCGGTGGCTGCTGGCCCGGGGTGACCGGTGCCTGGGTCGCCGCGCCGGCTTGTGGCGGCTGATGGGTTTCGTCGTTGTCCTGGCTTTCGCCCTTGGCCGGTTCTTCCGCGGGTGCGGGCTCGGTTTCCTGCAACAGGCGTTCGACCAGGGCCTTGTTCTTTTGCGCGGCCGAAAGCTCCGGTTGCAGCTCCAGGGCCTGCTCGTAGGCATCCAGCGCGGCTTCCAGCTCGCCGCTCTTGGCCAGGGCGTTGCCACGATTGTAGTGGGCGCGGGCGTCGTTGCCTTCGGCAAAGCGCTGAGCGGCAGCGGCGTAGTTGCCGGCCTCGTACAGCGCCACCCCTTGCCACTGCGGGTCCTCGAAATGCTGCGCCGCCTCGCCGGGCCGCTTCTGCTCCAGCAGGCGCTGGCCCTGCTGGTCGGGGCGCAGCCACAGGTCGTTGAACTCGAAGGCGTAGCTGGGCTGCGGCACGGCGAACAGCAGCAGCGGCAGGCAGAACAGCCAGCCGCGGCGTCCGGCGCAGGCGGCCAGCAGCAACAAGGGCAGCAGCAGCCAGTAACCCTGGTCGGCCCAGGTGTCCAGGCGCAGGGTCTGGCCGTCGCTGCGCAGGTTCTGCGGGCCGCTGAGCAGGCCCAGGCCGCGCAGGTCGTTATCGTCCAGGCGTGCCGGGCGATAACGGCCGCCGACCTCGCCGATAAAGCGCTTCAGGCTCGGGCTGTCGAGGCGCGACATGAGAATCGCCCCCTGTTCGTCCTTGAGAAAGCTGCCGTCTTCCTGGGCCACCGGCGAGCCCTGGCGGCTGCCGACACCCAGCATCAACAGTTGCGGCGCCTGGCCGCCGAGGGCCTGGCGGATGCCTTGGCGTTCCTGTTCGCTCAGGGACGAGCCGATCAGCAGGATCCGGCCCTGGCCTAGCGCGCCCTGGTCCAGCAGCTTCAAGGCCTTGAGCAGCGCCAGGTCGGCGCGGTGCCCGGGTTGGGGCATGATCGATGGCTTGAGGGCTTCCAGCAGGTTGCGGCTGGTGGCCAGGTCATCCGACAGCGGCACCAGGGTGTGGGCGCTGCCGGCATAGACCACGATTGCCGTCTGCGCATCGCTGCGCACCTGCAACAGGTCCAGCAGCTTGCGCCGGGCCTGCTCCAGGCGATTGGGCGGGACGTCGCCGGCGAGCATTTCCGGGGTCAGTTCCAGCAACACCACCAGCGGGTCGGCCGGCTTCTGGCTGGTCTGTTCCACCCGTTGCCAGCCGGGGCCGAGCAGGGCCAGCACGGCGAGGATCCAGGCCAGGCCGAGGGCGACCCACGGCAGCTTGCTTTCGCGGCCGTTGCCACCGCTGAGCAGGGCGGCGTGAAAGGCCGGCGGCAGGATCATCTGCCAGCGCCCGGCGCGTTTCTGCCGGTGCCAGAGTTGCCACAGCAGCCAGCCGAGCAGCGGCAACAGCAGCAGCCACCAGGGACGGAACCAGTGGGGCCAGAGTTCGGCCCAGAACGGCGCGCTCATCGACGCCTCCGCAGGCGCAGGCGTTTGAGCCGTTCGCGCCAGTCTGGCAAAGGTTGCAGAAAACGCTCGCGAGTG
Organism: Pseudomonas sp. B3G-3; assembly: GCF_028640915.1. Taxonomy (NCBI): domain Bacteria; kingdom Pseudomonadati; phylum Pseudomonadota; class Gammaproteobacteria; order Pseudomonadales; family Pseudomonadaceae; genus Pseudomonas; species Pseudomonas sp. B3G-3. The sequence continues at coordinate 103,974 of NZ_JAQZAB010000104.1, forward strand.
AAGAAACGGTGCAGCGGATGGTCCGGCCAGCGCTCGCGCACCACCAGCAGGATGCTCAGCAACAGCGCCCCGGCCAGTGGCCAGCTGTACAGCGCTTGCGCCGAACGGGCCTGGGTCGGTTGCTGGGTCACCGGTTCCAGTTGGTCGAGGGTGTCCTTGATCGCTTGCAGTTCCTGGCCGTCACGGGCGCGGAAGTAGCGCCCGCCGGTGGCAGCAGCGATGGCCTTGAGCGCCGGTTCGTCCAGGTCCAGGCTCGGGTTGAGGCCGAGGAAACCCAGGGTAGCGCTTTGCTCCGGGTCGGCGCCGATGCCGATCGGGTAGATCTTCACGCCTTCTTCGGCGGCCAGGCGGGCGGCGGTCAGCGGGTCGATTTCGCCGCCGTTGTTGGCGCCGTCGGTGACCAGGATCAGCACCCGGCTCTGCGCCGGCCGCTGGCGCAGGCGCTTGAGCGCCAGGCCGATGGCGTCGCCGATGGCGGTGTTCTTGCCGGCGATGCCGATCTTCGCTTCGTCCAGCCACACGCGCACGGTGTGTCGGTCGAAGGTCAGCGGCGCTTGCAGGTAGGCCTTGCTGCCGAACAGGATCAGCCCGACGCGGTCGCCTTCGCGGCTTTCCAGGAAGTCGCCGAGCAGGTGCTGGACCAGGTTCAGGCGGCTGACGTCTTCGTCCTGCCACTGCATGTCGGGGAAGTCCATGGAGCCGGAGACATCCACCGCCACCAGCAGGTCGCGGCCGCTGGCGGCCACGGGCAGCGGCTCGCCCAGCCACTGCGGGCGAGCGGCGGCCACCAGCAGCAACAGCCACAACAGGATGAAGGGGGCCTGCTGGCGCCAGGTCGGCAGGTTGGCCCGGGCGCGGCGCTTGGCCAGGCCTTCCAGGTCGCTGAGGAAGCTGACCTTGAGCGCCGGTTCGCCGCTATCGGCCACCGGCAGCAGCACCCGCAGCAGCCAGGGCAGCGGCAGCAGGGCGAAGATCCACGGCCAGGCGAACTCAAACATGTTTGCGAATCCAGATTTCCACCGCCTGGGTCAGGCCGGCGATGGCCTTGTCGTCGAGCTTGCACTCGGGCTTGTAGGCGCCTTCCACCAGGACCATCCAGCGCGTGAGGCCGGCCGCCGGGCAGCGGTTGTCGAGGAACGCCAGCCACTTGCGGCCGTTGAGGGTGTGGCTCTGGCTGTAGGGGTAATGGTTGCGGCACAGGCGCTTGAGCAAACCGTTGAGCTGTTGCAGCCAGGCACCGGCGGGCGCGCCGTCGTAGGGCTTGGGCAGCAGCGCCAGTTCGGCGAGGGCGGCCAGGCGCACCGGGTCCAGCGGTTGTTCGGTGCGGGGCAGGGCGGGCTGGCGTGGCCAGAAGCGCTTGAGCCGCCACAGTCCGAAACCGAGCAACGGCAGCAACACCAGCAACAGCCACCAGCCCGGCGCCGGCGGCCACAGGCCGATGGCGGGCGGGGCGATCAAGGGTTGCAACTGGTCGAGGCTGCTCATCGGGTTTTCCCCGGGCGTTGCGGGTTCAGGTACTCGCGCAGTTGCTCGACCATTTCGCTCTGGGTGCTCAGGGGCATCAGCAGCACCCGCAGCTTCTGCGCCAGCAGTTCCCAGCGGGCGATGCGCGCTTCGCCCTGCGCCCGATAGGCCTGGCGCAGTTCGTAGTTGAGGGTGTCCAGCTCCAGCTGCGCGCCACGCTCGGCAAAGCGCAGCAAGCCGGCGGCGGGCAGGGCGTGGTCCAGCGGGTCGGACAGCGGCATCAACAGCAGGTCGCAATGCCGCGACAGCAGGCTCAGTTGCTGCTCGGCGGCGTCGCTCAGGGCGCGCTCGTCGCAGATCACGATCACCAGGCTGCCCGGGCGCAGCACTTCGCGGCCACGGCGCAGGGCGGTGCCGAGGGCGTCGCGCTCGGGTTCGGTTTCGCTGTGCAGCGACTGGTTGACCCGCACCAGGCGGTTGAGCAGTTGCAGCAGGCTCTGTTTGCTGCGCCGTGGCTTGATCTCGTAGTGGTCGTCGTCGCCGAACACCAGGCCGCCGACCCGGTCGTTGTGGCCCAGGGCGGCCCAGCCGATCAGGCTCGCGGCCTGGGCGGCGAGCACCGACTTGAACATCAGCCCGGAACCGAAGAACAGCCGCCGGCTCTGCTCGACCATGATGAAGATCGGCCGTTCGCGTTCTTCGTGGAACAGCTTGGTGTGCGGCTCCTGGGTGCGCGCGGTGACGCGCCAGTCGATGGTGCGCACGTCGTCGCCGGCCTGATAGACCCGCACCTGGTCGAAGTCGACGCCGCGGCCGCGCAGCTTGGAGTGGTGCAGGCCGACCAGCGGGCTGCGCTGGCTCGGCGTGGAAAACAGCTGCACCTCGCGCACGCGATGGCGCATCTCGATCAGCTCGGCGAGGCTGACGCGGATGCCCGGGGCATCGACTGAGCTGGCGTTCATCGGGGTCAAGCGACGGCTACGACGTCGAGAATCCGCTGGACCACCCGGTCCTGATCGATGCCGGCGGCTTCTGCTTCGAAGGACAGAATGATGCGGTGGCGCAACACGTCGAACAGCACCGCCTGGATGTCCTCGGGGCTGACGAAGTCGCGCCCGGCCAGCCAGGCGTGGGCCCGGGCGCAGCGGTCGAGGGCGATGGAACCCCGCGGGCTGGCCCCATAGGCGATCCATTCGGCCATCTCCGGGTCGAACTTGGCCGGGGTGCGGGTGGCCATCACCAGCTGCACCAGGTATTCCTCCACGGCGTCGGCCATGTACAGGCCGAGGATTTCCTTGCGCGCGGCGAAGATCGCCTGCTGGCTGATGCGGCGCTCGGGCTTGGTTTCGCCGTTCAGCGCTTCGCCACGGGCCTGTTGCAGGATGCGCCGTTCGACGGTGGCGTCGGGGAAGCCGATCTTCACGTGCATCAGGAAACGGTCGAGCTGGGCTTCGGGCAGCGGGTAGGTGCCTTCCTGTTCGATCGGGTTCTGCGTGGCCATCACCAGGAACAGCGGCGACAACTCATAAGTGCTGCGGCCGACACTGACCTGGCGCTCGCCCATGGCTTCGAGCAAGGCCGACTGGACCTTGGCCGGGGCGCGGTTGATTTCGTCGGCCAGCACCAGGTTGTGGAAGATCGGCCCTTGCTGGAACACGAAGCTGCCGGTTTCCGGGCGATAGATTTCGGTGCCGGTGATGTCGGCCGGCAGCAGGTCGGGGGTGAACTGGATGCGATGGAACTGCGCTTCGATGCCTTCCGCCAACTCTTTGATGGCCTTGGTCTTGGCCAGGCCCGGGGCGCCCTCGACCAACATGTGGCCGTCGGCGAGCAGGGCGATGAGCAAGCGCTCGATGAGTTTTTCCTGGCCGAGAATCTGCGTTGAAAGAAAGGTTCGCAGCGCGAGTAGCGCTTCACGATGTTCCATCGATGACTGTTCCTGCAGAGGGTGACCGAAGGCGTTCGAATAACGCCAGGGCTGGGGGCGTTACTTTAATCTATCCGGGCCCCTGGCGACTAACGGCACCTGGCAAATTTCTGTAAATAATGGGTAATTGCGTTGAGCGACGCCAACCTTTTGCGGCGTAGTTTTGAGCATTTTCAATGCTCCAGCAACAAAGCCTCGGCAAGCCTTGCCGCCGTCCAGCGCTCAAGGAGCGCTTATGCGCAACGGAAATCCGTACGATTCGAAAAGATCCCAGACGTCCTCGCGATCGAAGAGCCGCCACCCCAGTGTCGTGAACCGCATCAGGTCATCCTCGCCGGGAAAGGAGTAGTAGGCCCCGGCAGATGGATCCTGGGGCGTCCCCGTCATGGGCTCACCGCGCTCCAGGCGCCTGATTGCGTTCATGATGAGACGCGCGCCTGGTTGATAAAGTGAAAGGATGTGCCACAGCAAGGAGCGCTCCTTTTCGACGGCCACACGCGCAGTGTCAATGATGCGACCCACATCGATACCGGGACTGTCGATCCAGTGGAGAGTGCAACCGATCTCCGGGTCCCCGTTCAGCAGCGCCCGGAAGGTCGCGAGGACACCTCGATATTGAGGCAAGAGGCCAGAGTGAAGATTGAGGACGCCGCGTGGCGCAATGGCCAAGGCTTCATTCTTCAGGATTTGACCAAAGCGGATGGAGATGAACAGATCCGCTCCCGCATCCTGCAGCATTTGCAGGCCCGCAGGATCCCTCAAGCTGGGCAATACCCGCACAGGAACCCCAAAGCGTTGCTGCAGTTCTGCAAAACCGAATCGATGCCCGCTGCTGACCGGGTCGCTCGATCCGCTTAACCCAGGGGCCAAGGCATTGAAGAGGTCCTGCTCGATCAATGCCAGTTGTCCGAGCATGGATGGCACCTTCCTGCCCGATCCCACTCTCTCCGAGAGGAATATTCCCACTGTGCTCTCATGAATCTCGGGCAACAGGAAATTGAGCGTGAGATTGCTCTCCACGTCCCGGTTCACCAGAAAAGCGATTCGCAACTTCAGACCTCCTCTGTCAGACCTGCCTTGAGAGGCAGCAACGGCCGATCCAACACAAGCGGATCGATCCCATTCCCATTGTTTTGCCACGGCGTATGGACGCAAGGCCCGATCTGCTCGATCAATTCCGGCATCAGGCCTAGCATAGTTGCTCTTTCGTCATTGCTACGTCCCCCAGCGGCTCCTGGCCGTTCTCTGCCGATCATGGTTACAACGCGTGCTGGTGAAATCCGATGCAAATGACCGGTCAGGTCGGATGCAAATGGTGGTCAAGTGGCGTGCAATTGCGCAAATAACCGGTAAGGGTCCGCAACGCCGGGACCTGTTGTGAGGATCGGGGGAAGGGGATGGCAGCGGGTGCCTGACGCGCCGCCAGCACGGCGCGTCAGTGGGTTGTGCTCAGTTCTTGAAGCTGGAGTGCTTGCGGCCCTGGTCGCACAGGGCGAAGACCACCACCATCACCGCCGAGACCGCCAGGATCAGCGCCACGCCGTCGGTCGAGTGAGTGGCCGAGTTGGCGACCAGGGCCAGCCCGCCGAGGGGGGCCAGGCCGCCGGCGATGGCAGTGCCGATTTCCCGGCCGGTACCGAAGCCGGAGGAGCGGGTCTGGGTCGGGAACTGGCGGCTGAGGAACGAGCCCTGGGGGGCGAACATCATCGGCGCCAATACCCCGGTGCCGATGGCGATGGCCAGGTAGATCATCAGCGGCTCGCCGGTATTGAGCAGGCTCAGGAAGGGATAGGCGAACAGCACCGAGCACAGGCCGCCGAGCATCAGCACCTTCTTGCTGCTCCACTTGTCGCAGAGCCAGCCGAAGCAGGGCACGGCAACGATCGCCACCAGGCTGGCGATGGTCACCGACAGTGAAGTGACATGGGCTTCGACGCCTTTGTACTGGGTCAGGTAGGCCAGGGAAAAGGTCTTGAAGATGTAGCTCAGGGCGTTGTAGCCGATGGCCACGAACAGCACCACGGCCAGGCCTTTGAGGTCGTTCTTGAACAGCAGCTTGAGGGGCGAGGCCTGGACTTTGGCGCTGTCCTTGTCGAGTGCTTTATCGAGCTTCTCGAACTGCGGGGTTTCCGGAATGCTGCGGCGTACCCACAGGCCGACGCCGACCAGGGCGATGCTGCAGACGAACGGAATGCGCCAGCCGCCGGAGAGCAGGAACTCGTTGCCGTTCATGGTCAGCAGGTAGACGGTCAGCGACGACAGCAGCAGGCCCAGGTTCAGGCCCAGCGCTGGCCAGGCACCCTGGCTGCCGCGCTTGCCTTCGCTGGCGTGCTCGTAGGAGGTCACCGCCGCCCCGGACAGCTCGGCGCCAGCACCGAGGCCCTGGATGATCCGTACCAGCACCAGGATGATCGGCGCCCAGATGCCGATCGAGGCATAGCTGGGAATCAGGCCGATCAGGGTGGTGCACACGCCCATCATGCAGAAGGTGATCACCAATACCTGTTTGCGCCCGAACCTGTCGCCCAGGTAGCCGAACAGGATGCCGCCGAAGGGCCGGGCGATAAAACCGATGGCAAAGGTGGAGAAGGCCAGCAGCGAGGCGACTTTCGGGTTGCTGGGGTCGAAGAAGATTTTCGAGAAGACGATGGCCGCCATGGTGGCGTACAGATAGAAGTCGTACCACTCCAGCATCGAGCCGAAGATGGTCGCCGCCGCCACCTTGCGCAGGCGTTTCTGTTTCTGTTGCGGCGTTTCGCATGCGGCCGGGGCCGCCTCATGTACTGACATCTGAGGATTCCTTGTTGTTTGTAGTTATTTTCAAGCGGGCGCCAGGCACCCGTGCAGCGGGGATCAACGGGCTTTGCGGATTCTCTCGGCAATCATCTGGCCAATGGGGATGGCCGAGGTCGCGGCCGGCGAGGGGGCGTTGCAGACGTGGACCATGCGCGGGGTTTCGGCGAACAGGAAGTCGTGCACCAGGGTGCCGTCGCGCATCACCGCCTGGGCGCGAATCCCGGCCTCATAAGGCAGCAGGTCGTCGACTTCCAGGGACGGGCAGTATTTGCGGCACTGCTCCAGGTAGCCGCGCTTGAACAGCGAGTTCTTCATCTCCGTGGTGCCGGAACCGAGATTGTTCCAGATGGTTTTCCAGAAGCCGGGGAAGGTCGCGTACTCGGCCACGTCGCGCCAGTTGATGGAGAACTTGCGATAGTTCTCGCGGCCCAGGCCGAGCACGGCGTTGGGGCCGACGGTGACGCTGCCGTCGATCATCCGGGTCAGGTGCACGCCGAGAAACGGCAGCTCCGGATCGGGGATCGGGTAGATCAGATGATTGACGATGTTGTTCTTCGCCGCCGGCAGGCGGAAGTACTCGCCACGGAACGGGACTATCTGGTGGTCGATTTTGACCCCGGCCAGGGCCGCCAGGCGATCCGATTGCAGGCCGGCGCAGGCCACCAGCTGGCGGGCGCTCCAGACCTTGTCGTCGCTGCTGATGGTGACTTTGTCGGCGGTTTCGACGACGGCGCGCACCCTGGTCTGCAGCTGCACTTCGCCGCCGGCCTTCTGGATGACCCGGGCCATGGCTTCGCACACCTGCTTGTAGTCGACGATGCCGGTGGCATCGAGGAACAGGCCGCCGAGGCCGACGATGTTCGGTTCGCGCCGCTGCAGCTCTTTCGCATCCAGCTGTTCGACCTTCAGGCCGTTCTGCTGCGAGCGCTCGTACAAGGCGTGCATGCGCTCGACTTCCAGCGGCGTGGAGGCCACCAGCAGCTTGCCGCAGACCTCGAACTTGATCTGGTGCTGGGTGCAGAAATCCTTGGTCGCCTGGGCGCCGCGCTTGCACAGGTCGGCCTTGAGGCTGCCCGGGGCATAGTAGATGCCGGCGTGGATCACCCCGCTGTTGTGGCCGGTCTGGTGCCGGGCCAGGACGTTTTCCTTTTCCAGGATCAGCAGCGAGGCGCCGGGCTGGCGTTCGAGCAGCGCCATGGCGGTGGCGAGGCCAACGATGCCGCCGCCGATGATGCAGTAGTCGTAGATCATGCAGATGTCACCTTGGTTATTCTTGTTTGAGTCTGATCATCAGGTTGTCAGACAAAGATAAGCAAACAAAAGACGCCGCACGGCAGCGTCCGCCAGACAGTGGGTTTCAGGGATTCAATCGATACTTGGCAGGTCGATTTTCAAGCGTTTGGCCGCGGCCCGCAGGTGCGCTTCGGCGCAGGCGGCGGCCTGCTGCCGGTCACCGGCGGCGATGGCTTCGTACAATGCCTGGTGTTCGCGGCCGGCATCGGCGGAACCGCCGACCGAATGGGCCGCCGAGTTTTCCCAGGCGGTGCGCCGCGCTTCGGCCAACTGGCCACGGAGAAAATCATGGAAGGCGACGAAGTAGTGGTTCTTGCTGGCGTCGGCGATGGCCCGGTGGAACTCCACGTCGGCCAGGGCGGCCGCGGCCAGATCGCTGCGCTGGTCGTGCATCTCTTGCAGGGCCGTGCGCATACGCTTCAGGTCGGCGTCGTCGCGACGCTGGGCGGCGATGGACGCGGCCTGGGTCTCGATCCACAGGCGCATTTCGAACATCTGCACCAGGTCGGGCTTGCGGCCCTTCTGGCTGGGGAAACGGAACACGCTGCCGCTGGGGTTCTGCGAAATGAACGAGCCCAGCCCGCGGCGGCTGACCAGGATGCCGTCGGCCTTGAGCTGCGCCACGGCCTCGCGCACCACCGAGCGGCTGACGTTCAGTTGCTCGGTCAATTGCTGTTCGGTCGGCAGGCGCGATTCGGCGGTCAGGCGACCGGCGTCGATTTCCTTGCGGATGGCGTTGACCACTCGTTCGACCAGGGTGTCGGGGCGCTGGAGCTGAAGCATGGAGGAGGCGGCTCTTAAGTCAGGTTGTCAGACAATGCCGGGGCGCCGGTTTCTTGTCAAGAAACCAGTCGCTTGCTCACAGCGGGTTGAATCAGGGCTGGTAGATCAAAGCTCGTAGATCAAAGCTCGCTGATATAGGTGCCGGTGCCCTTGAGGATGTTCTGCAGGGTTTGCTCGACTTCCGCCAGGTCCGCCGCCGCGGTGTTGTGCTTGATCTCCAGGTGATCGCTGCCATTGAGCGCATCGGCGTCGGCCGCGGCGATTTCGATCAGCAGGCGGGTCGGGCCCAGGGTGACTTTTACCCCGTCCAGGGTCGAGGGTTCGCCGTCCAGGGTGATCTCCAGTTCGTCCTCGTCCGGGTAGCGGGTCATCAGGAACATCTCGCCCTGGTTGCTGTGGCAGCAGAGCATGGCCATGTTGTCTTCTTCGTCGTCGCACGGGTTGGCGATCAGGTGGGCGGTGGTCATTTGCATGGGGCGAGTCCTGGGTCTGGCTCCGACGGGGGAGCGGGGCGAACAAAGTGCAATTCTGCCAGCCCGGGGGAATTTCTGCTGCTTTGTGTGTCAGAGAACAGGTCACGCTGGCGTCGCTGCAACTGCCCGCTTCTGGTACGACAGTCCCGTAAAACCGCGCTGCGGCCGCTGTTTTGTCCAGTGGCTGCTAGTGTTGTTCAAGGCCTGGCCCGCCAGTTGCCTGCCAATGACCGAATATGTCGCAGCACCGCAAGCAGCGGGCTTGCCGCACTCGTTAAGCTGCGCAACGGATGAGCACCTGTAAAGGCATTGCCCGGCGCACCTGGGCAGTCGTTTTTGCAGATGCCCCTCCGGGAACGGTGAATGTGACCTGAGCGTCTCGTACAGCTTCACCACCCTGTCATCCTGCAACCTCTGCCCGAGATCCAGGAGCAGGATGACCGACACCCCCAAAGGGGATTGCATGCGACGCTTTCATCAATAACAAGCCCAAGCGGAGTACCACAGATGGCGTTCTTCACCGCAGCCAGCAAGGCCGACTTCCAGCACCAACTGCAAGCGGCACTGGCGCAGCACATCAGTGAACAGGCACTGCCACAAGTGGCGCTGTTCGCTGAACAATTCTTCGGCATCATTTCTCTGGACGAACTCACCCAGCGTCGGCTGTCCGACCTGGCGGGCTGCACCCTTTCTGCCTGGCGCCTGCTTGAGCGCTTCGACCACGCGCAACCGCAAGTGCGCGTCTACAACCCCGATTACGAACGTCATGGCTGGCAGTCGACCCACACCGCGGTCGAGGTGCTGCACCATGACCTGCCGTTCCTGGTGGACTCGGTCCGCACCGAGCTGAACCGTCGCGGCTACAGCATCCACACCCTGCAGACCACCGTGCTGAGCGTGCGTCGCGGGAGCAAGAACGAGCTGCTGGAAATCCTGCCCAAAGGCACCCAGGGCGAAGGCATCCTGCAAGAATCGCTGATGTACCTGGAGATCGACCGCTGCGCCAACACCGCCGAGCTCAATGTGCTGAGCAAGGAACTGGAGCAGGTGCTCGGCGAAGTCCGCGTCGCTGTCGCCGATTTCGAGCCGATGAAAGCCAAGGTCCAGGAACTGATCGATGGCATCGGCAACAGCCAGTTCGAGATCGACGCCGATGAGAAGGGCGAGATCAAGAGCTTCCTGGAATGGCTGGTGGGCAACCACTTCACCTTCCTCGGCTACGAAGAGTTCGTGGTGCGCGAAGACCAGCACGGCGGCCATATCGAGTACGACCAGGACTCCTTCCTCGGCCTGACCAAGCTGCTGCGCGCCGGCCTCACCGTCGACGACCTGCGCATCGAAGACTACGCCGTGAACTACCTGCGCGAACCGACGCCGCTGTCGTTCGCCAAGGCCGCGCACCCAAGCCGCGTGCACCGTCCGGCCTACCCGGACTACGTGTCGATCCGCCAGATTGATGCCGACGGCAATGTGATCAAGGAATGCCGCTTCATGGGCCTGTACACCTCGTCGGTGTACGGCGAAAGCGTGCGGGTGATTCCTTATATCCGCCGCAAGGTGGAAATCATCGAACAGCGTTCCGGCTTCCAGGCCAAGGCGCACCTGGGCAAGGAACTGGCCCAGGTCCTCGAAGTGCTGCCCCGCGACGACCTGTTCCAGACCCCGGTCGACGAGCTGTTCAACACCGTGATGTCGATCGTGCAGATCCAGGAACGCAACAAGATCCGCGTGTTCCTGCGCAAGGACCCGTACGGTCGTTTCTGCTACTGCCTGGCCTATGTGCCGCGCGACATCTATTCCACCGAAGTGCGGCAGAAGATCCAGCAGGTGCTGATGGATCGCCTGAAGGCCACCGACTGCGAGTTCTGGACCTTCTTCTCCGAGTCCGTGCTGGCGCGCGTGCAACTGATCCTGCGGGTCGACCCGAAGAACCGCATCGACATCGACCCGCTGCTGCTGGAAAAAGAAGTGGTGCAGGCCTGCCGCAGCTGGCAGGACGATTACGCTGCCCTGACCGTCGAAAGCTTCGGCGAAGCCCACGGCACCAACGTCCTGGCCGACTTCCCGAAGGGTTTCCCGGCCGGCTACCGCGAGCGCTTCGCCGCGCATTCGGCGGTGGTCGACATGCAGCACCTGTTGAGCCTGTCCGAGGCCAACCCGCTGGTGATGAGCTTCTACCAGCCGCTGACCCAGTCCACCAGCCAGCCGCTGCTGCACTGCAAGCTGTACCACGCCGACACCCCTCTGGCGCTGTCCGACGTGCTGCCGATCCTGGAAAACCTCGGCCTGCGCGTGCTCGGCGAGTTCCCGTATCGCCTGCGTCACGCCAGCGGCCGTGAGTTCTGGATCCACGACTTCGCCTTCACCGCGGCCGAAGGCCTGAACCTGGATATCCAGCAGCTCAACGACACGCTGCAGGACGCCTTCGTCCACATCGTCCGTGGCGATGCCGAGAACGATGCGTTCAACCGTCTGGTGCTGACCGCCGGCCTGCCATGGCGCGACGTCGCGCTGCTGCGTGCCTACGCCCGTTACCTGAAGCAGATCCGCCTGGGCTTCGACCTGGGTTACATCGCCAGCACCCTGAACAACCACACCGATATCGCCCGCGAGCTGACCCGGTTGTTCAAGACCCGCTTCTACCTGGCGCGCAAGCTCACCGGTGATGACCTGGAAGACAAGCAGCAACGCCTGGAGCACGCGATCCTCACCGCCCTGGACGATGTCCAGGTGCTCAACGAAGACCGCATCCTGCGTCGCTACCTGGACCTGATCAAGGCCACCCTGCGGACCAACTTCTACCAGACCGACGCCAACGGCCATAACAAGTCGTACTTCAGCTTCAAGTTCAACCCGCACCTGATTCCCGAGCTGCCCAAGCCGGTGCCGAAGTTCGAGATCTTCGTCTACTCGCCGCGCGTCGAAGGCGTGCACCTGCGTTTCGGCAACGTCGCTCGCGGCGGCCTGCGCTGGTCCGACCGTGAAGAAGACTTCCGTACCGAAGTCCTGGGCCTGGTAAAAGCCCAGCAAGTGAAGAACTCGGTGATCGTGCCGGTGGGCGCCAAGGGCGGCTTCCTGCCGCGTCGCCTGCCGCTGGGCGGCAGCCGGGACGAGATCGCGGCCGAGGGCATCGCCTGCTACCGCATCTTCATCTCCGGCCTGCTGGACATCACCGACAACCTCAAGGACGGCGCCCTGGTGCCACCGGCCAACGTGGTGCGTCACGACGACGATGACCCGTACCTGGTGGTGGCGGCGGACAAGGGCACCGCGACCTTCTCCGACATCGCCAACGGCATCGCCATCGACTACGGCTTCTGGCTGGGTGATGCGTTCGCTTCCGGCGGTTCCGCCGGCTACGACCACAAGAAGATGGGTATCACCGCCAAGGGCGCGTGGGTCGGCGTGCAGCGCCACTTCCGCGAGCGCGGCATCAATGTCCAGCAAGACAGCATCACCGTGGTGGGCGTCGGCGACATGGCCGGCGACGTGTTCGGCAACGGCTTGCTGATGTCCGACAAGCTGCAACTGGTCGCGGCCTTCAACCACCTGCACATCTTCATCGACCCGAACCCGGATCCGGCCACCAGCTTCGCTGAACGCCAGCGCCTGTTCGACCTGCCGCGCTCGGCCTGGAGCGACTACGACACCAGCATCATGTCCGAAGGCGGCGGCATCTTCTCGCGCAGCGCGAAGAGCATCGCCATCTCGCCGCAGATGAAAGAACGCTTCGACATCCAGGCCGACAAGCTGACCCCGACCGAGCTGCTCAACGCCTTGCTCAAGGCGCCGGTGGACCTGTTGTGGAACGGCGGTATCGGTACTTATGTGAAAGCCAGCAGCGAAAGCCACGCCGATGTCGGCGACAAGGCCAACGATGCACTGCGGGTCAACGGCAACGAGCTGCGCTGCAAGGTGGTGGGCGAGGGCGGCAACCTCGGCATGACCCAGCTGGGTCGTGTGGAGTTCGGCCTCAATGGCGGCGGTTCCAACACCGACTTCATCGACAACGCCGGTGGCGTGGACTGCTCCGACCACGAAGTGAACATCAAGATCCTGCTCAACGAAGTGGTGCATGCCGGCGACATGACCGACAAGCAACGCAACCAGTTGCTGGCGAGCATGACCGACGAAGTCGGCGGCCTGGTGTTGGGCAACAACTACAAGCAGACCCAGGCCCTGTCCCTGGCGGCCCGTCGCGCCTTTGCGCGGATCGCCGAGTACAAGCGCCTGATGAGCGACCTGGAAGGCCGTGGCAAGCTGGATCGCGCCATCGAGTTCCTGCCGTCGGAAGATCAGCTCAACGAACGCGTCGCCGCCGGCCACGGGCTGACCCGTCCGGAACTGTCGGTGCTGATCTCCTACAGCAAGATCGACCTCAAGGAGCAGTTGCTCAATTCCCTGGTACCGGACGACGACTACCTGACCCGCGACATGGAAACCGCGTTCCCGCCGACCCTGGTCAGCAAGTTCGCCGAAGCCATGCGCCGTCACCGCCTCAAGCGCGAGATCGTCAGCACCCAGATCGCCAACGACCTGGTCAACCACATGGGCATCACCTTCGTGCAGCGCCTGAAGGAGTCCACTGGCATGAGCCCGGCCAACGTGGCGGGCGCCTATGTGATCGTGCGTGACATCTTCCATCTCCCGCACTGGTTCCGCCAGATCGAAGCCCTGGACCACCAGGTCTCGGCCCAGGTGCAGCTGGAGCTGATGGACGAGCTGATGCGCCTTGGCCGTCGCGCCACCCGCTGGTTCCTGCGCAGCCGCCGCAACGAGCAGGATGCCGCGCGTGACGTCGCGCACTTCGGTCCGCACCTGGCAGCGTTGGGCCTCAAGCTCGACGAACTGCTGGAAGGCCCGACCCGCGAAGGCTGGCAGACCCGCTACACCGCTTACGTCGAAGCCGGCGTGCCCGAGCTGTTGGCGCGCATGGTGGCAGGTACCACCCACCTGTACACCCTGTTGCCGATCATCGAGGCCGCGGATGTCACCGGGCACGACGCCGCCGATGTGGCCAAGGCCTACTTCGCCGTGGGCAGCGCCCTGGACCTGCCGTGGTACCTGCAGCAGATCAGCGATCTGCCGGTGGCCAACAACTGGCAGGCCCAGGCACGCGAAGCCTTCCGCGACGACGTGGACTGGCAGCAGCGGGCGATCACCATCTCGGTCCTGCAAATGGCCGACGCGCCAGAAGACATGGAAGCCCGCGTGGCCCTGTGGCTGGAGCAGAACCAGAGCATGGTCGAGCGCTGGCGCGCGATGCTGGTGGAAATCCGTGCCGCCAGCGGCACCGACTACGCCATGTACGCAGTGGCCAACCGCGAATTGCTGGACCTGGCCATGAGCGGTCAATCGGGCCTTGTAGCGGCGGCCTGATCGAGTGCTAAATGAAAAAGCCCCGTATCGCGAGATACGGGGCTTTTTTTATGGTCTCGCGAAATGTTGTAGCCGCTGCCGCAGGCTAGGATCGAGCGGAGCGCTCGCAAGGGGCTCAAGGTCCTGCAGCAGCGGCTACAAAAAAACGCGGCTTCTGTAGGAGCGAAGCTTGCTCGCGATCCGCGCAGCGGCCAGACGCCTTTTTATCGGCTTGGCCTTGTGCTGTTTGTACTGACGTCATCGCGGGCAAGCCTCGCTCCTACAGAAAAAATGTACTCCGCGCAGCGGCCAGGCGCTTACTGCTGCAACGGCGTCAGCACCTCATCCTTGGTGTCCTTGAGCACGAACACCAGCAGCCTGGCTGGTTTGCTGGTGCTGGCGTTGGCCGACACCGGGTGCTGCGAGCCGGCCGGTTCGTACCAGGATTCGCCCGCCTTGTAGGTGATGGCCGGCTCGTCGTTGACCCGCGAGGTGATCTCGCCTTCGAGCACATAGGCCAGGGCCGCGCCCTTGTGCATGTGCGGCACCGTGGCCTGGCCCGGCGCGTAGTCGACGGTGAGCATCAGCGCGGTCTTGCCCGGCAGGTTGCTCAGGGCATGTTCCTGGAGGATCTTGAGTTTCTCCTGGCCGTACTCCGGGTCATGGGCGGCGGCGCCCAGGGAGGTGAGCAGGGTCAGGCCGGCGAGGGCGCAGGTCAGGGCAGCGAGGGGCTTCTTCATGGTCGGTTTCTCCGGTGCGAAAGGGGCCGGCCCAAGGTAAGCCCGCTGGCGCGACCGGCCTATAACCAATCCCGGCAAAGAAGCGCAGACCAATGCCTCAGTGTTCGAAGTCGAGGGTGCAGGCCAGGCGGCTGGCCAGCAGGTCGATGAAGCCCTGGGCCGCCGGCAGATGGAAATGCGCCTGCATTTCGGCCGCCGAGCGCCACTGGCCGCGCACGGTCCAATGCCGGGGATCTTCGACGCTGCGGCGAGCGGTGTACTCCAGGCAACCCGGGGCCTCGCGCAGGGCGGCGAGGAGTGTTGTCAAATGCTGGTCAAGTTCATCCGAACGGCCTTGGGCGGCTCGGATCTGCACGATATTGATGGCTGGACTGGACATCTCGAACCCTCCACGACCTGTAGCCGCTGCCGCAGGCTGCGATCGGCTTGGGCGGCACTGCGACGTAGCAGGTGCAGGGTCTCAAGATCGCAGTTGCGGTCACGGCGTTTGCTGGAGGCTCAGAATAAGGCCAGGAGATTGCAACGAAAATAACCAATCCCCGGGAAAAGCCCGGGGCCAATCAGGCGATCTGTTGCAGGATGTCACGGACCTTGTCCAGGGCCGGGTCGATGTCCAGGGTCTCGATGGCGCCAAAGCCGATGAACAGCCCGTCCCTGGCCGGCTCCTGATCATAGAAGCCGTGCAGCGGGTAGAGCCCGACCTCGACCTTCTTCGCCAGCTCCAGCAGCAGCGGGATGTTCACCGGCACCTTGCACAGTGCCGCCATGTGGAAGCCGGCGGTGGACGGCACCGCTTGCAGCCAGGGCGAGAGGTCGCCGTTCAGGCGCCGCAGGATGCGCTCGCGGCGCCCGGCGTACACGGTGTGGCAGCGGCGGATGTGCTTGAGCAGGTAACCCTCGGCGATGAACTTGGCCAGCGCCCATTGCGGCAGGGTCGAGGTGTGGCAGTCGGTGAGGCGCTTGGCCTTGATCACCGCGCCGAGAATCGCCGGCGGCAGTACCGCATAGCCCAGGCGCAGCTGCGGCAGCATGGTCTTGGAGAAGGTCCCGACATAGGCCACCACGCCACGTTTATCCAGGCTTTGCAGGGAGTCGGTGGGCCGCCCCTCGTAGCGGAACTCGCTGTCGTAATCGTCCTCGATGACGATCGCCCCCAGCTGCCGCGCCCGCTCCAGCAGGGCCTCGCGGCGGGCCTGGCTCATGGGCATGCCCAGCGGGAACTGGTGGGACGGGGTGACGTAGATCAGCCGCACGCCGTCGGGAATCCGCTCGACCTGGATGCCTTCATCATCCACCGGCACGCCGATCACCGTCGCGCCCTGGGCGCTGAACAGCAGGCGCGCCGGGGTGTAGCCGGGGTCTTCCATGGCCACCAGGCTGCCGGGTTCCAGCACCACCCGGGCGATCAGGTCCAGGGCCTGTTGCGCACCGTTGCAGACCACGATGTCGGCGTCGCTGCAGACCACGCCGCGGGAGAACGACACATGTCCGGCAATCGCGCTGCGCAGCGCCGGCAGACCTTCCGGCTGGCTGTAGAAGCCGCCGCTCTGGGCGATCCGCCGCAAAGCGTCCTGGGTGCAGCGCCGCCATTCTTCCTGGGGGAACTGATTGCGGCTGATGGCGCCGCCGATGAACTCGTAGCGCGAGGTGCCTTCCAGGGTCGGGTGGCGCAGGGGCGAGGGCAGCTCGCGCCATTTTTCCAGGCTCTGCGCGCAGGCCAGGTCGGCGGCGCTCTGCTTGGCTTCGACCTTCACCGGGCGGGCATTGACGAAGGTGCCGCGGCCGATCCTGCCGATCAGGAAGTTCTCGTAGGTCAGCAGGCTGTAGGTGTCCGACACCGTCTTGCGCGAGATCCCCAGTTGCTCGGCCAGCAGGCGGCTCGGCGGTAACTGGGCGCCCGCCGCCAGCCGTCCGGATTCGATGGCGGCGCGCAGTTGCCGATACAGCTGGTCGGCCAGGTCCTTGCGCCCGTTGATGACGACATGCAGTTCCATCGATGAGATTCCAAAACGATCAGTGCCCGCCAGATTACCCGCCCGGCCGGGTTTGGTGTAGCGGGCCTGGTATCGGGATTGGCCTGAGATCCTGGCGCGTACTGCGTACGCGATCGCAGCCTTCGGCAGCGGCTACAGGATGCGACGCTGCCTTCGGACCGGGCGGTGTAGCCGCTGCCGCAGGCTGCGATAAGCCCGCAGGGCTTCGGCGGGATCAAGTCCGACACAGGTCCGGTGGACTGCCGATAAACCCGCGGATTGGCTATAGGGACAGCCCAGCACGGCCCTTAGGCTAGGAAGAACACAAACGCACGCTTACGGTGACCCCGATGGAACCCCGCCTGGACTACTACAGCGCCTCGCCGGAAGCCCTCAAGGGCCTGTTGATGCTCGAGGCAGAAACCTTCGGCCTGTCCATCGAGAAGCCGCTGCTGGAGCTGATCAAGATCCGCGTCTCGCAACTCAACCACTGCGCGTTCTGCACCGACATGCACGCGGTGCAGGCGCGCCAGAACGGCGAGAGCGAGCGGCGCCTGTACGCCCTGAGCGTATGGCGCGACTCGGGGTTGTTCAGCCCGCGGGAGCGCTCGGCCCTGGCCTGGAGCGAGTCGGTGACCCTGTTGGCCGACGCCGCGGTGCCGGATGAGTTGTTCCAGGCGGTGCGTGGCCAGTTCAGCGAGCGCGAGCTGGTCGACCTGACCGTCGCGGTGGCCGCCATCAACTGCTGGAACCGCCTCGCCGTGGCGTTCCGCCAACAGCCCAGCTTTTAGCCCAGATCTCTTTCCATCCCAGCAAGGTAATGCTCAATGAAACTGCTGCACGTCGATGCCAGCTCCAAAGGCGAACGCTCCAACTCCCGGGCCCTGGGCCGCTACTTCATCGAGCGGCTGCAAGGCCAGGGCGTCGACCTTAAGATCGACTACCTGGACCTGACGGTGGATACGCCGCCCCACGTCAGCGAGGCCTTCGCCATCGCCACTTACACCGCTGCCGAGGCCCGCACGCCGCAGATGCGCCAGACCCTGGCGGCCTCGGATGCCTTGTGCCAGCGGGTGATGGACGCCGATGCCTGCCTGTTCGCCATGCCGATGTACAACTGGTCGATGCCTTCGACCTTCAAGGCTTTTATCGACAGCATCACCCGCACCGAGCTGACCTACCTCAATACCCCGGACGGCATCGTCGGCCAGCTGACCCGGCAGAAGGTGCTGTTCCTCACCAGCCGTGGCGCCGACCTGCGCCCGGGCAATCCCATGGCCTGGATGGACGCGTTGACCCCGGCGCTGAAGGCCGCCTTTGCCTTTATCGGTGTGCAGAACCCGCTGTTCGTCGATGCCCAGCCGCTGCAATTCGCCAACCCCGAAGCCCGCGAGCAAGCCCTCGAACGGGCAAGAGCGGAGCTGGAGATGGTGGCGCGGCAGTGGGCGGGGGTGTAACCGCAGCAACGACGGCTGCGCCGTCTATCGCGAGCAAGCTTCGCTCCTACAGAGGCTGATGGTGCCCCCGTAGGAGCGAGGCTTGCCCGCGATAGGGCCCGAACAGACAACACGCAACCTCAAGGCCGCTGCGGCTTCACCGAGGTGCCGAAGGTATTGCCCATCCGCGTGCTGGTGGCGGCCGGGGTGGACAGGCCCATCTGGTTTGGCGGGCGCTTGTGGATCGGCACCTGCATGGCTTCCTGGTTCTTCTGCTCGGCCCTGGCGCCGTCGGGGTTGTTGCCCATCTGCTTGCTCAGGCAGCCGTAGTCCGGGGCCTTGTAGCCACCCACGCTGACGTCGATGCAACCCTCTGTGGGTGCTTTGCCAGGAGCCGTGGCGGGCGCCTCGACCGGCGTGGCGGCGTGGCCGGCCAGCGGCAGGGCGCCGAGCATCAGGCTGGCGACAAGGGTGCAGAGCTGTTTCATCGGGAGCCTCCTGGCGGGCCCGGGAGGGGCCGTTGCGGTCCTTGAGTGTAGAGCAAGGCGGGTGGCGAAAAAGTGATGGTTTTTTTGCGGGCGCCGTAACACCAGATTCATAAACTGGCCTCAGGATGACGGTTTTCAGGGACAGGTCAGCCGTGCAGCGACGCCGAGCAAAGGTCGGGTATCGGTCTTTCTTTCACGCGGGGTTCGCGCGCAGGGGGCTTGCGCTGCTGTTGGCGCTGGCTGCCTGCGGCGGGTTGTGGGCGGCGCCATCTGCGCCGCCGATGGTGGATTCGCACCGGCTGCTGGACCTGAACATCGCCGCGCAAGACCTGGCCGAAGCGCTGGAACTGTTCAGCCGCTCGACCGGGATGGCGGTGCTGGTGGATCGCGAGCTGACCCGAGGGCGCCGCTCGGTACGGGTCCAGGGGCGCTACAGCGCCCGGGATGCCCTGAGTCGCCTGCTGACAGGAAGTGGTTTGATGGCCCGTTACGCCCGTTCCGATGCCTTTACCCTGCAAGTCGCCCAGCTCAGCGATGCGCCTGCCCCCAAGGGCGCGGGCGGCAACGCCGGGACCTGGGCCAGCGACAGTTTCGCCAGTGCCCTGCAACGCGCGGTGGAGGCCGGCCTGTGCCGTTCGGAACTGACCCGGCCGGGTCGCTATCGCGCGGTGCTGCAACTGTGGATCGACCGCAGCGGGCATATCGAGCACAGCCGCCTGGTCACCACCACCGGCGATCTGCGGCGCGACGAGGCGCTGGTGCAGAGCCTGAGCGAAACCTGGGTCGAACGGCCCGCACCGAGTTCGCTGCGCCAGCCGGTGACCTTGCTCCTGATACCCGACAGCGCAGGAAAACGCATGGATTGCAGACAACGCCAAGGAGCCTCCGGGGGATGAAGAATACCGGGCACAGTGCGATGGTCAGGCTGTTCCTGACCTCCTACGACGACTTCAAGGTGCGTCTGCGCCGGCGCCTGGGCTCGGAAGACCTGGCCAACGATGTGCTGCACGAAACCTACCTGCGGGTCGACCGCATGGAAGAGCCGCCGAACCTGGCCCAGCCCAATGCCTACCTCTATCGCATGGCCCTGAACATCGCCGCCGACCGCCGCCAGGCCGATGCCCGGCTGCTCACCGGCAGCGAGGTCGAGGAGCTGCTGCAGATCAGCGACGAGGCCCTGGACCCGTCGCGGGTGGTGGGTGGGCAGAAGGAAATCCAGTCGCTGCTCAAGGCGCTCTACGAACTGCCGGCGCGCCGGCGCAAGATCTTTATCGCCGCGCGCCTGGAAGAGGCGCCGCACCTGGAAATCTCCCAGCGCTTCGGCATTTCGACACGGATGGTCGAGAAGGAAATCAAGGCGGCCCTGGGCCATTGCGCCTCGCGCCTTGAAAGAAAAGTGATTCAGCGGTTCGGTCCCGGCGCCGGAAAACCGTCCTAGTCACTAAAGGTCCCGATTAATCCGTGAGTACCCGCACGCTTGAACATCTTTAGCATCTCCACTTCTCGGGCGACACCGGACCACCGGCTGCGCAACGAGGCCCAGGACTGGTTGCTCCTGCTGACCTCGGGGCGGGCCACCGCCGCCGATGCCCGGGCCTTGCAGCAGTGGTGCGCGCAGAGCCCGCAGCATGCCGAGGCCTTCGAGCAGGCCAAGTTGCTGTGGCACAGCCTCAAGCCGGCCGCCGAACAATGCCAGCAGCAGACCCAGCCGCGGCGCTTCGGGCGCCGGGCCTTTCTCGGCGGGGCGCTGGCGGCCTCGGTGGCGCTGGTGGCGGTGCGGGTCTCGGTGCCCGGCGGTTTTGCCGGCCTGAGCGCCGACTACCGCACCGAAGTCGGCGAGCAGCGCCGGGTCGAGCTGGAAGACGGGCTGAGCCTGGAGCTCAACACCCAGACCCGCATCAGCCGACGCGAACTGGCGCAAGGCGGGCAGGGCATCGAACTGCTCGAAGGCGAGGTCGAGGTGTCGAGCCAGGGCGCGCTGCCGGTGCGGGTCCAGGCCGGCAACGGCTGGCTGAGCGCTTCCCAGGCGCGTTTCAACGTGCGCAATATCAATCACAGTGTCTGCGTGACCTGCATCGATGGCGCGCTGCAGGTCGAGGTCGCGGGCCGGTTGATCCGTCTGGACAGCGGCCGCCAGCTGACCTACGACAGCCGCCAGGTCGGCGAGCCGACGGCCGTGGACCCGACGGCGGTGATCGCCTGGCGCGAGCAGGTGCTGGTGTTCGACAACGCCACCCTCAACACCGTGATCGACGAGATCAACCGCTACCGCCCGGGCATGCTGGTGCTGCTCAACGCCGAGCTGGGCAAGCGCAAGGTGCAGGCGCGTTTCAACCTCAACCAGCTGGCTGGCGTGGCCCTGCTGATCCGCGACGCCTACGGCGCCAAATGCACTGAGTTGCCGGGTGGCGTGGTGTTGTTGAGCTGAAGCACAAAACCGGTAGGCGCGACGCTGGCTCGCGATAGCGTCCGTTCCGGCCAACCGCGTTGCCTGGATCGCGGGCAAGCCTCGCTCCTACAGAATCGCCTTCGACCTGTAGCCGCTGCATTAACTGCGTTGCCGTTGTAGCCGCTGTAGCCGCTGCGGAGCGTAGCGAGGCTGCGATCGAGGACGAAGTCCTCGCAAAACCTGTGTACGCGGTTTATCGGGAAGAATGGGTTGCCTGGTTTACGGCCGCTGCGCTGCCGATCGCAGCCTCGCTACGCTCCGCAGCGGCTACAACGGCATCCAGCCTGATGCGGCAATCACTCCAACGGCCCCAGCACCTGGCGATAACGTTCTTCGCCTTGGGGTGTTTGCCGCACCAGGCGGATTTCCAGGCCCGGTGGGTTTTCCTTGCGGTTGCCGCTGAGCTGGCGCCAGCCCTTGTCCCGATCCCAGACCCGCAGCTGCAAGTCGCTGACATGCTCCAGCACCGCCACGGCGTTTTTCGGCGCGGGCAGCGGGTAACGGTCGCGGGCCGGCGCCGCTGCGCGGTACAGGGTGTCGCCCTTGAGCCACCAGCGCACCCGTTGCAGGCCCTCGCCGGGCGTCGCCGCAGTGCGGATCACATCCAGGCGGAAGGTGCCGCTGTCGGCGCTGCGCACGGTCAGGGCCGCCGGCACATCGCTGGCTTCGGCATCGCTTCCCGCCGGCACCGGCTCCATCAATTCCACGCTGGCCCGCAGCGCCACGTCCCGTTCCAGCTGGTGCAGGGTGCGCAGCAGCTCCTCGGTCTGCTCGCTGCTGGCCTGCAAATGGCTGTCGGCCCGGCTGACGCTGTCCAGCCCGCGCCAGGCGATCACGCTGACCACCGCCATCAGCAGGATCGCCACCATCACCTCGATCAGGGTAAAGCCGCCTTGCCGCTGGTTGATCCGGGTCCTCATGGCAGCGCCACCACCCGCACCACGCCGGTGGCGGTGCGTTGCACCGTCAGGCTGTGCCGGCCGTCGGACAGTTGCACCTGCAGCGGTGTGTCTATCCATTCGGCGTTGAGCACCAGCCGCGGGCCGGGCTCGATGCGCACTTTGATCGACGAACTTTCCCAGGGCCGCGGGCGCAGCTGCGGGTCGTCCTTGAACTGGTCGAGGCCGCGGCCGTCGTCGCTGGGCCGGCTGAAGGCGAAGCCCTTGGCATCCGCCCGCCAGCTGATGGGGCGGCCATCCACGCGCGCCTCGGCCTGGGCCACCTGGAGCAACTGGGCCAGGCGCTCGGCGTCCTTGCGCAGGCCCTGCAGCGGGTCGGGGCGGATGCTCAGGCTGATGGCGGCGCTGGCGATCCCGATGATCACCAGCACCACCATCAGCTCGATCAGGGTGAAGCCCTGTTGTCGGGATGGGGTCATGGGGCACGCCTCCTGTGCGTCGGTTTTCATCCTGCCCGGTGAATGTGAAATAAAAACGTGACCATTGCGCGCTAGGCTGCGAAGACGGACAAACAGGAGGTCCTTGCCATGGCATTCGTCCATCGATTTTCCCCGCCGCAGCTGGTGCAGTCCGTGGCCCTGCTGGCGATCGTGGCCGGGGTGGCGACCTGGTCGTCGCTGCTGCTGACCCCCGCCGAGTCGCGCACCCCGCAGGCGCCGCCGCAAGCCCTGGCCGCCCAGGCCCAGAGCCCGGCGCAGCAGTGGTTTTCCAACCAGCCGCTGGCGCTGGACATCAAGGTCACCGGGTTGATGGCCAGCCCTCGCGGCGCGGTGGCGATTCTCAGCCTCAACGACGCGCCGCCGCGCAGCTTCCTGGTGGGCGAGCGCCTGGCCCAGGGCGTGCAGCTGGTGGCCATCGAGGGCGACGGGGTGGTGATCGAACGCGGTGGCGAGCGCTCGCGGCTGGATGTCAGCAAGTTGCCGGAGAGCCCGGCGTTGCCGGTGCTGATCCGCCAGTGACGACCCTGTCGAAAAGTGCCTGGTTAAACAGATTCCTGATAGTAGCGGGGCCCTTGTAGGAGCGAGCTTGCTCGCGATGGACGTTAACGATAACGCGTGTGGATTGGATGAACGCGGCGCTCTCAGGTCCATCGCGAGCAATCGAGCGTCGACCGGCTGCTCCTACAGGGTTAATCCTTAACGATTGGGGTTCTTCGGCGCCCGCGCGACCAGGGTGTCCAGGCGCGCCAGGGGCGGGGCCTCGCGGCTGCGGTCGAGGACCAGCACGCTGACCCGGGACAGCCGCGGATCGGGGCTGGGGGCGATGTTCTGCTCGCAGCGCAGCTTGAGCCGGCCCTGGTCGCACTCGATGTTCTTGGTCCCGGGCGGCAGGCGGCCTTCCAGGCGCAGTTCCGCCAGGCGCGACTGGGCCGCCAGCAGGGCGATGGATCTATCCCGCAGCAAA
Organism: Pseudomonas sp. B3G-3; assembly: GCF_028640915.1. NCBI lineage: Bacteria > Pseudomonadati > Pseudomonadota > Gammaproteobacteria > Pseudomonadales > Pseudomonadaceae > Pseudomonas > Pseudomonas sp. B3G-3. The sequence goes on from NZ_JAQZAB010000104.1 coordinate 127,517, forward strand.
CCGTTGCTCTGGGTCATCAACCCGGCCACGCGGATCGCCGCCGACATGGCCACGGCAATGATCGCCAGCGCCACCAGCACCTCGATCAGGGTGAAACCCCGTTGTCGGGTGGCTGGCCGTCTGGCGGGTCGTTGGGGGAGTGGCTGGCGTGGCCGCGGCATGGACGTCTCGTGGCGCAAAGGAAGGCTTGCAGCCTAACCGGCAAATTTGACCGATTGGCTACGGTCACTCCCGAGCAACGTCAATATCACTGACATATTTTCTTGCAACACTGCGCGACGAATCGAAATCAAGCCAAGGAACGTCGAGATGGATGTCGTGCGCTTCACGTCACACCCCCAGCCTCATCTTCAGCCCCGCCGCCAGCCCCGTCGCCCGCGCGGCCAGGGCGGTTTCACCCTGATCGAGATCATGGTGGTGGTGGTCATTCTCGGGATCCTGGCCGCGATGGTGGTGCCCAAGGTGCTCGACCGTCCGGACCAGGCCCGGGCCACTGCGGCCAAGCAGGATATCGGTGGGCTGATGCAGGCCCTCAAGCTCTATCGCCTCGACCACGGCACCTACCCGAGCATGAACCAGGGCCTGAAAGTGCTGGTGGAGCGCCCGGCGGATGCCAAGAACAGCAACTGGCGCTCCTACCTGGAACGCCTGCCCAACGACCCCTGGGGCCGTCCTTACCATTACCTGAACCCGGGGGCCAACGGCGAAGTGGATGTGTTCTCCCTGGGGGCCGACGGCCAGCCAGACGGTGACGGCGTGAATGCCGATATCGGCTCCTGGCAGTTGTAAGCGCCGCCATGACAGCCCGTTCGCCGACAGCGGCGAAACAGCGTGGCATGGCCATTATCAGCGCCTTGTTGATCGCCGCCGTGGTGGCGGTGATCGCCGGCGGCATGCTGACCCGCCAGACCCTGTTCACCCGCGGGCTGGAAAGCGAGCAACTGCGGGTCCAGGGCAGCTGGCAGCTGCAGGGCGGCATGGAAGTCAGCCGCCAGCGCCTGTGGGAAGACCGTCAGCGCGATGTGCTGACCCGCCTCGACCAGAACTGGGCGCGGCCGATCCAGCTCGCGGCCCTGGGCCCGGGCGCCGGGCCGTTCGAAGGCCGGCTGGAGGACGAGCAGAGCAAGTTCAACCTGCGCAACCTGCTGGCCAACGACCGCCTCGACCCCTTGCAGATCGAGAATTTCCAGCGCCTGTGCGAGCTGCTCGGGGTCAACGCGACCCTGGGCCAGCGCATCAGCCAGCGGGTGATCGCGTCCTACCCACGACTGTTGAGCACGGAAGGCACGGCGTCGCCGGTCAATAGCGGTTTCCACAGCGGTCGCGACACTTCGCCGGAGGCCGCGCGCAAGCCGCTGCTGGCCAAGCAGCCGATGCTGCGCAGCCTCGACGACCTGCTGGGGGTGAACGGCGTCGATGAAAAGCTGCTGGCGCGCCTGGAACCCTTTGTCACCATCCTGCCGGCCAATACCTGGGTCAACGGCAATACCGCCAGCGCCGAAGTGCTCGCCGCGACTGTGCCAGGGCTGGCGCTGCCGCGGGCCAAGGCGCTGATCGCCGAGCGCGACAGCGGCCAGTGGTTCATCAATCAGGGCGACTTTATCAACCGCCTGCGCATGCCGCAGGTACCGGCGGACGCGGTGCGGGTCGGCATCACCAGCGAGTGGTTCCGCCTGCAAGGCCAGGCCCGCGGCGAGCGGCGCCGGGTCAAGCTGCTGGCCTTGCTGCACCGCAGCGAAGACAACATGCCGCGGGTGATCTGGTCGCGGGTGGGCGTATGAGCCGCTTGCGCGTCAGCCTGCCGCCCTTGCACACACTGACGGCCGAGAGCCGGGTGAGCTTTGCCCGGCTCCAGGCTAAAGAAGGCCAGGTCCAGGAAGCCGGCGAAGCCAGCCTGATGCAGTTGGGGCAGGTGCCCAAGGCGCCGGCCGTGGAGTGTTTCCTGCACCCCGAGGACAGCCTGCTGGCGAGCATCGAGCTGCCGGCCCTGGCGCCGGCCAAGGTCAGCGCGGCGGTGGCCTGCGCCGCCCAGGCGCTGATTCTCGGCCACAGCGACAGCCTGTACGTGGCCCACAGCCCGCGCGACAGCGACGGCCAGGTGCACATCAGCTGGTTGCCACGCGAAGCGCTGGCGCGGCTGGGCCAGGTGCTGGAGCAGGCCGGCCTGAAACTGCGCGGCCTGTACCCGGCGCCCTATGCCTTGCCGGTGCCGGCGGCGGGCCAGTTGACCGCCTGCCTGCAGGACCAGCACCTGTTGCTGCGCCACAGCCCGCAGCAGGGCAGCGTGCAACCGCTGCCGGAAGACGCCTTGCAGGCCCTGCTGGCCAATGGCGCCGGGTTGCAATGGGTGGGCGAGGCGGCCCCGCAAGGGGCGCTGGAGCAACTGCCGGACAGCTGTCGCTGGACCGGCCAGGCACCCGCCTGGGGCCTGCACGGCGGGGTGCAGAACAACAGCGCTCGCCAACAGGGCTGGGGCCGTGCCGCGGCGCTGTGCGCGACGGCGCTGGTGGTCTGGACCCTGGGCCTGAACCTCTACGCCGCGCGCCAGGCGGCCCAGGGCCAGCAGCTCAAGGCGCAGATGAGCCAACGGGTGCAGCAGGTGTTCCCGGAATTGCCGGTGATCCTCAACCCCCTGCAACAGGCGCGTCAGCAACTGGCGGCGCGCCAGAGCGGGGCCAGCGGCGACGCCCCGCAAAGCTTCAACAGCCTGGTGCAGCAGGCCAGCAACGCCATGCCTTTCGTGATTGGCGGGGTCGAGCAACTGAATTACCAGAACGGCGAATTGCAACTGAGCCTGCTCAGCGACACCCGCGTCCCCGCACCCGACAGCGGCTGGCAGGGCCTGCTGACCCAGGCCGGGCTCGAAGCCAGCCCCGGCGACCAGGGCTGGACCCTGCGTGCGGCCACAGGCATGGCGACCGGCGCGGTGCCGATGGAAGCCGACGACAGCGAGGAAGACGAGGATGAATAAGCTGAACCTCAGCCATTACTGCCAGCGCTGGCAGCGCCAGGCCGCCCAGGCACAGCTGTACTGGAACGGCCTGGCCCTGCGCGAGAAACGCCTGCTGGCCGGCGCGGCGGCGGTACTGGGCGGCCTGCTGGTGTGGCTGGTGCTGATCGAGCCGGCGCTGAAAAAGATCGATTACTGGCAGGCCGAGATCCCCAAGCTGCGCTCCCAGTCCGAAGCCCTGGAGCTGGTGCTGCACCAGGCCGGCGGGCCCCGTGGCGGCGAGGCGGGGCAGAGCCTGGAGCAGTCCTTGCGCCAGACCCTGGATGCCGCCGGCCTGCAGGGGCTGTACCAGTTGCAGCTGGCGGGCGAGGGCGAGTCCCAGGCCTGGCACTTGAGTTTTCAAGAGGCCCCGGCGGATGCCGTGGTCGGTTGGCTGCTGGGCAATCCCCGGCAGTTTTCCCTGGAAGTGGTAGAGGCCCGCCTGCAACGCGCAGGGGCGGCCGACATCGATGGCACGGCAGGCAAACTGTCCGGAACCGTTCGCATGGATCAGGCGCTTGGCGCTAAGGAAGCTTCATGAAGTGGTCAGGTTCTTTTTACGCCCGCCAATCGCGCAAGGCGCTGCCCTTGCTCCTGCTGGGGCCGCTGGCCCTGGCGCTGGCGGCGTGCAGTAACAACAAGGAGCCACAGCCACCGTTGCTGGTGGACAGCGAACTGGGGCGGCCCCTGGGCGAGACCAATCGCAGTGGCGGCGACGTGGTGGCCGAGCGGGAGAGGGCCCAGGCGCAACAGACCCAGCGTCCCAAATACCAGCATCCGATCAGCCGTGCGGGACGCGCGCCCGGTGCTCCCGCGGCCAGCAGCACGGTGGTGCGCAATCCCCTGGGCGACCAGCCGGTGCGCCTGAACTTCGTCGACGTCGATATCCAGGCCGTGGTCCGGGCCCTGGCACGTTCCACCGGCCAGCAGTTCCTGGTGGACCCGCGGGTAAAGGGCAACCTGACCCTGGTCAGCGAAGGCGAAGTGCCGGCCCACCAGGCCTACGACATGCTGCTGGCGGCCCTGCGCATGCAGGGCTTCAGCGTGGTGGACGTCGGCGGCGTGGCCCAGGTGGTGCCGGAAGCCGACGCCAAGCTGCTCGGCGGGCCGATCTACAACGCCGGCAAGCCGTCGGCCAACGGCATGCTGACCCGCACCTTCCGGCTGCAGTACGAAAACGCGGTGAACCTGATCCCGGTGCTGCGCCCGATCGTGTCGCCGAACAACCCGATCAACGCCTACCCGGGCAACAACAGCATCGTCATCACCGACTACGCCGAGAACCTCACCCGGGTGGCGCAGATCATCGAAGGCATCGACATCCCCAGTGCCCTGGACACCGACGTGGTGCCGGTGCAGAACGGCATCGCCGTGGACATCGCCGGCATGGTCTCCGAACTGCTGGAAACCCAGGGCGCCGACCCGACCCAGAAGGTCAGCGTGGTCGGCGACCCGCGTTCCAACTCGATCATCATCCGTACCGGCAGCCCCGAGCGCACCGAGCTGGCGCGCAACCTGATCTACAAGCTGGACAATGCCCAGAGCAACCCGAGCAACCTGCACGTGGTGTACCTGCGCAACGCCCAGGCCGGCAAGCTGGCCCAGGCCCTGCGCGGCCTGCTCACCGGCGAGAGCGACAGCGGCACCGGCGACAACGCACGGGCCATGCTCGGCAGCATGGGCGGCATGAGCCAGGGCGGCAGTTCCAGCAGCGGCCAGAGCGGCAGCACCAGCTCCACCAGTGGCAGCTCCAGCCTCAGCGGCGGCAGCTCCGGCAGCGGTTATGCCCAGGGCGGCAGTTCCAGCAGTAGCCAGGGCGGCACCCAGGCGTCCGACCAGAACACCGCCTTCAGCGCCGGCGGCGTGACCATCCAGGCCGATGCCACCACCAACACCTTGCTGATTTCCGCGCCGGAACCGCTGTACCGCAACCTGCGGGAAGTCATCGACATGCTCGACCAGCGCCGGGCCCAGGTGGTGATCGAAAGCCTGATCGTCGAGGTCAACGAAGACGACGCCGCCGAATTCGGCGTGCAGTGGCAGACCGGCAACCTGGGGGGCAGCGGCGTCATCGGCGGCGCCAACCTGGGCGGCAGCGGCCTCAACCTCAACGGCAAGACCAGCGTCGACGTGCTGCCCCAGGGCCTCAACGTCGGCCTGGTCAACGGCACCGTGGACATCCCCGGAATCGGCAAGATCCTCGACCTCAAGGTGCTGGCCCGGGCCCTGAGGAGCAAGGGCGGGAACAACGTGCTGTCGACCCCGAACCTGCTGACCCTGGACAACGAAGCGGCGAGCATCTTCGTCGGCCAGACCATTCCCTTCGTCACCGGCAGCTACGTTACCGGCGGTGGCGGCAACAGCAATAACCCGTTCCAGACCGTACAGCGCGAAGAGGTGGGCCTGAAGCTGAATGTGCGGCCACAGATTTCCGAAGGTGGCACGGTCAAGCTCGACATCTACCAGGAGGTCAGCAGCGTCGACCAGCGCGCCTCGGTGCAGGCCGGCACCGTGACCAACAAACGCGCGATCGACACCAGCATCCTGCTCGACGACGGCCAGATCATGGTCCTCGGCGGCCTGCTGCAGGATGGCTATAGCCAGAGCAACAACGCGGTGCCGTGGCTGTCGACCCTTCCCGGGATCGGCGCGCTGTTTCGCAACGAAAGCCGTTCGACCAACAAGACCAACCTGATGGTGTTCCTGCGGCCCTACATCATTCGCGACAGCGCCGCCGGGCGCAGCATTACCCTCAACCGCTACGACTTCATGCGCCGCGCCCAGGGCGGCCTGCAGCCGGACCGCAGCTGGGCGATGCCGGACATGCAGGCGCCGCAATTGCCGACGGCGGAGCAGGGGGTGCCGGGTGGGCCGGGTGTTGTGCCGGTGTCGTCGCCAGTGCCGGGGGCGGGCTCGGGGCAGGTGCCGAGGGCGAGGATCAGGGCGGTGCCGGTGCAATGAGTTCGTTTGTTGCGTTTACGCGCCGGGTGTTTGACGGGGTACATATCCGTTGCTGCGGTAACGGCCACTTAGGGTTTCGCCCTTACGGCGACTCACTTTTTTCAAACGCCAAAAAAGTAAGCAAAAAGGCTTGCCCCTCCATTCGGTGCCTCGCTAGGGCTCGGCATGCCCTCACTCCGGCATTGCTCCGGGGGCACGCCGCCACAGGCCATCCATGGCCTGGGGCGGCTAGCGCGGCATCCCTGCCGCGCTACCCCCTGCGCAACGCCTGCGTTCGGCCTCTGGGAAAGGGGCGGGTAGATCAAGAGCCACAGCAAAAGCAAAAGCAAGAGCCAAGCGCGTTTTACGCGCTTCTTGTAGCCGCTGCCGAAGGCTGCGATCGGGCGCGCAGCGCACGCCAAACCAGACGGCGCGGTGTATCAGGCAGATCGAGGCGCATGGTTTTGCGTCTGCTTCGCAGCCGATCGCAGCCTGCGGCAGCGGCTACAGGGATCAGCGCCAAATTCAGGCCGGCCGGTAGACCACCTCGCATTGCTTTTGATTTTCTTGCCCCGTCGGAAGGTGGAGTAGAGGTTCTGCGCAATGGGCAACTCGACAAGGATGCCGAATTAGCCACCCCAGGCCGTGGATGGCCTGCAGCAGTTACAGGGATCAGCGCCAAATCCAGGCCGGCCGGTAGGCCGCCTCGCATTGCTTTTGGTTTTCTTGCCCCGTCGGGAGGCCGAGTGGAGGTTCTACGCAGTGGGCAACTCGGCAGGGATGCCGAGTTAGTCACCCCAGGCCGCGGATGGCCTACGGCGGCTACAGGGAACGTGTTCTCAGACAGGCCGACCGGCAGGTCGCCTCGCATTGCTTTTGATTTTCTTGCCCCGTCGGGAGGCCGAGTGGAGGTTCTGCGCAGTGGGCAACTCGGCAGGGATGCCGAGTTAGCCGCCCCAGGCCATGGATGGCCTGTGGCGGCGGCCCACGGAGCAGGACCGGAGCGAGGGAATCCGAGCCCTAGCGAGGACCGGACGCTGGGGGCAAGAGCCTTTGGTTACTTTGGGTTGGCCGGCATTCCGGGCTTCAAAGTGACTCGCCGTAAGGGCGAAACCCTAAGTGGCCGTTACCGCAGCAACGGATATGTCCACGTCCAAGGCCCGGAGGCACTCCCATGAACCCACAACTCCCTTATGCCTGGGCCAAATCCCAACGCATCCTCCTGCGTCACAGCGAGGAGGGCGCCGTACTCCTGGTCTGCCCCTCGACCCCCGGCTGGTCGATCAGCGAAGCACGCCGCCAGTTCGGCCCGGCGCGCCTGGAGCGGGTGCGCGACGAAGAACTCGACGGCCTGCTGGCCAGCGCCTATTCCGACACCGGCAGCGCCGCCGCAGTAGTCGGCGCCGCCGAGAACGAAGTCGACCTCGACCGCCTGATGCAGGACATCCCGGAAATCACCGACCTGCTGGACACCCAGGACGGCGCGCCGGTGATCCGCATGATCAACGCCTTGCTGACCCAGGCCGCGCGGGACGAGGCCAGCGATATCCATATCGAGCCCTATGAAAGCCATTCGGTGGTGCGCTACCGGGTCGACGGCACGCTGCGCGACGTGGTCTCGCCGCGCAAGGCCCTGCATGGCGCGCTGGTGTCGCGGATCAAGATCATGGCCCAGCTCGACATCGCCGAAAAACGCCTGCCCCAGGACGGCCGCATCGCCTTGCGCGTGGCCGGGCGGCCCATCGATATCCGGGTGTCCACGGTGCCCACCGGGCATGGCGAACGGGTGGTGATGCGTCTGCTGGATAAACAGGCCGGGCGCCTGCAACTGGAAACCTTAGGGATGGACCCGCAGGTGCTGGGCAAGCTCGATAACCTGATCCGCCAGCCCCACGGCATCGTGCTGGTCACCGGCCCCACCGGCAGCGGCAAGACCACCAGCCTCTACGCCGCCCTGGCGCGGCTGGACGCCAGCACCAGCAACATCCTCACCGTCGAGGACCCGGTGGAGTACGACCTGCCGGGCATCAGCCAGATCCAGGTCAACGCCAAGATCGACATGACCTTCGCCCTGGCCCTGCGTGCGATCCTGCGCCAGGACCCGGACATCATCATGATCGGCGAGATCCGCGACCTGGAAACCGCGCAGATCGCCGTGCAGGCTTCGCTTACCGGCCACCTGGTGCTGGCGACCCTGCACACCAACGACGCGGTGTCGGCGGTCAACCGCCTGATCGACATGGGCGTCGAGCCGTTCCTGCTGGCCTCGTCGATGCTCGGCGTGCTGGCCCAGCGCCTGGTGCGCCGGTTGTGCCCGCACTGCAAGGAAGAAGACCCGACCGCCCCCGGCACCTGGCGCCCGGTGGGCTGCCCGGCCTGTAACCAGGTCGGCTACAGCGGGCGCACCGGCATCCACGAGCTGTTCTGCATCGACGACGACATTCGCAGCCTGATTCACCAGGGCGCCGACGAACAGGCGTTGCGCGCCGCCGCGCGCCGCGCCGGGATGTTCAGCATGCGCGAGGACGGCGAGCGCTGGGTGCGCAGCGGCGCCACCGCCCCTGAAGAAATCCTTCGCGTAACCCGGGACGCCTGATGAACCGTTATCGCTACGAAGCCGCCGACGCCCTCGGCAAGATCGAGTCCGGGCACCTGGAAGCCGACAGCCAGAGCGCCGCTTTCGGCGTGCTGCGCAGCCGTGGGCTGACGGCCCTGATGGTGCAGGTGGAGAGCAACACGCCCAAGGCCGGTGGCGGTGGCCTGTTCAGCGCCAAGCTGTCGGACAACGACCTGGCCTGGGCCACGCGCCAGCTGGCCAGCCTGCTGGGCGCCAGCCTTCCGCTGGAAGCGGCGCTGAGCGCCACGGTGGAGCAGGCCGAACGCAAGCACATCGCCCACACCCTCAGCGCGGTGCGCGCCGATGTGCGCAGCGGCATGCGCCTGGCCGAAGCCCTGGCGGCGCGGCCACGGGATTTCCCCGACATTTACCGGGCGCTGATCGCCGCCGGCGAAGAGTCGGGCGACCTGGCCCAGGTCATGGAGCGCCTGGCCGACTACATCGAGGAACGCAATACCCTGCGCGGCAAGATCCTCACCGCCTTTATCTATCCCGGCGTGGTCGGGCTGGTCTCGGTGGGCATCGTGATCTTCCTGCTCAGCTACGTGGTGCCCCAGGTGGTCAGCGCCTTCTCCCAGGCGCGCCAGGACCTGCCGGGGCTGACCCTGGCGATGCTCAACGCCAGCGATTTCATTCGCGCCTGGGGCTGGTTGTGTTTCGGCGTGCTGGCGGGCGGCTTCTGGAGCTGGCGCCTGTACCTGCGCAACCCCCAGGCCCGTTTGAACTGGCACAGTCGAGTGCTGCGCCTGCCACTGATCGGGCGTTTCGTGCTGGGCCTGAACACCGCGCGTTTCGCCTCGACCCTGGCGATCCTCGGCGGAGCAGGGGTGCCGCTGCTGCGCGCCCTGGAAGCGGCGCGCCAGACCCTGTCCAACGACCGCCTGAGCCAGAGCGTCAGCGACGCCACCGCCAAGGTCCGCGAAGGCGTCAACCTGGCCGCCGCGCTGCGGGTGGAAAAAGTCTTCCCGCCGGTGCTGATCCACCTGATCGCCAGCGGCGAAAAAACCGGCGCCCTGCCACCCATGCTCGAACGCGCCGCGCAAACCCTGTCCCGCGACATCGAACGCCGCGCCATGGGCATGACCGCCTTGCTCGAACCGCTGATGATCGTGGTCATGGGCGGGGTGGTGCTGGTGATCGTCATGGCGGTGCTGCTGCCGATCATCGAGATCAACCAGTTGGTGCAATAAAAGGGGGGCTTCTGTAGGAGCGAAGCTTGCTCGCGATGACGTCCGTCCAGACGACTCGCGTCGCCTGGATCGCGGGCAAGCCTCGCTCCTACGGTCATGGCGCCGAACTGCTGTCGACGCGAATGCCTGTAGCCGCTGCCGAGCGCAGCGAGGCTGCGTCGCCAAACCTGAACACGCGGTTCGCCAGGAACAACAGCAGGGATTGTCTCAATTTTTTTCTGCTCCGAGGCCTGCCACCCGAGCGGCAATCCCGCCGAACTCGGGTTCCTCGTTCTGTCATGCACAACCACCCCCATCGCCCCCAGCCCAAGACCCACGCCGCGTCGGCCCGTGAGCTGGCAAAAGGCCCCGCGAAACCTCGCTGTCACCTGCGCTGAAAAGCCCGTGCCAGGGCCCCCGAACACCCGAGAAAGTTTTTGAAAATCAAGGTCTTTCTCCCGAGGTTTTTTCCTTTATCTGTCACCGGAAACTGCGAACTTCTTACCCATGGCCTCACCCCGCACAACGCTCTTAGAGCAGGGCAGAGGATCTGAGCGCCATGGCGTCATGCAAGAACCATTGACCTCCGTATACACACGACGAAAGGAGATTCTTCATGTTTAAGCGCACTATGATCGCAGCTTCCCTGGCCGTAGCGGCTCTGGCTTCGGCCCAATCGATGGCGGCTGTTGTGGGTGGCGGTGCCACTCTGCCACAGAACCTGTACGGCACCACTGCCGGTACCGGTATCCTGGCTTCGTCGGTTCCAGGCTTCAATGCTTACATTGGTGTGGGCAGCGGTGCAGGCAAGCAGGCCTTCTTCAACAACGACTCCACCAAGTTCAACCTTGCTGCTGGCATCAACGTCGACTATGCCGGTAGCGACTCGATTGTTAGTTTGGCTGAGCGTAACGCCTACAATGCCAGCACCGACAAGGGCCGTGCCACTTTCGGTCCTTTGATTCAGATCCCGGCCGAAGCCACTTCGGTGACCGTGCCTTACAACGTCGCTGGCAAGACTTCGCTGAAACTTACCAGCACTCAACTGGCTGATATCTTCTCGGGCAAGATCCAAAACTGGAATGAAATCGACTTCGACGGAGTTGCCGGTCCAAGCCTGCCTATCACGGTCGTCTATCGCACCGACGGCAGCGGTACCACCGAAATCTTCACTACCCATCTGAAAGCTGTGAAACCTGCGTCGGTACCTGCCGCCAGCAACAGCTTCGCCACTGCCGTAGGCTTCAATCCGGCCACCAACGCTCCAGCCGGCTCCACCTACGCCGGTGTTTCCGGTAGCGGCGCGATCGCTTCCACCGTGGCCAACACCAATGGCGCCATCGGTTATGTCAGCCCTGACTTTGCCGAGTTCAACAATGCGGCCAAGGTGGCAACCGTCAACGGTTTCCTGCCGACCGAAGTCAATGTGCAGATCACTCTGGATACCGAACGTCCACCGACCGACCCGCTCAGCGGCAAGGACGTCACCAATCCGCTGGACTGGGTACCGACCTTCCCTAACCCAAGCACCGGCTATCCAATCGTTGGTTACACCAACCTGGTCTTCAGCCAGTGCTACAAGGATGCCGGCGATAACCTGCGCATCCGTAACTTCCTCAATGCCCACTACACCGGCGCTAACAACAATACGGTGTCGGGCCACTCCTTCATCCCGCTGTCGCCTACCTGGCAGGCCGCTGTACACAACACTTTCTATAACACCACCAGCGCCCTGCGCGTCGGCAACACCAACGTCTGCAACGGCATTGGTCGTCCGGCCTGATACCCCGCCATCGGCAGGGTTCGTGTAACCGCCGGCAATGGCTCAAGCCATTGCCGGCTTTCTCGTTTCCGGTTGTTGTCGCGCAGATGAACTTTGCATGACAAGAGTTCGGTCGCGCCTGCCCATAACCGCCTTAGCAGTAATCCCGCGAATGTTTTGGCGGCAACCGTCGTACCCGCCATTCGCCCGAACAGTAAAAAGGATCCGCAAGTGATGCGCTCTGAGCCGAATCTGCCTGTTTCCCGACTCATCAACGCCTCTGCTGCCAATGGACAGCCGGTGCTGCGACTCAAGCCGCTGGCGCAGGCCATTGCCCTGTTGATGCTCGCCGGCACGGCCCAGGCCGCGCAGCCTCTGGCCTTCAGTTCGGGCTGGTTCGGGGCCATGGGGGGCGGCCAGAACGGGGGGGCGCATGGATCTGTCGGTGGGGGGCTGCCGGTCGGTACGCCGCCGCCCCTGGCGCAACAGCAGCGGGTCAACAGTCAGCTGCAACGCTCGATGAGCAACCTCAACAACACTGTTGCCGCCATCGCTGCCCAGCAGGCCGCGCAAGCGGCTGGGCGCGCGGCGGCGCTGACCGCCCCGCAGACCCTGCATAACGGCTTGGGGGGCAATGGCCTGAATGTGCTGGTCGGGGCCGACGGCAAGCCGCTGTTCGTCAATGCCGAAGGGCCAGTGCAGACCGATACCAACGGCAAGGCGCTGGTGTCGATCAAACAGACCGCCGACAAGGCGATTCTCAACTGGGAAACCTTCAATATCGGCCGTGACACCACCGTCGAGTTCCAGCAGAACGCCGATTGGGCCGCGCTCAACCGCGTCAACAACAGCACCTCGCCGAGCCAGATCCAGGGGGCACTCAAGGCCGACGGTACGGTGATGATCCTCAACCGCAACGGCGTGGTATTCAGCGGCAGCAGCCAGATCAATGTGCGCAACCTGGTGGCGGCAGCCACCACCATCAGCGATGAACAGTTCAACAACCGTGGGCTGTTCAGCGCCAGCGACAGCGCGCCGACGTTCAGCGACGCCGCCGGCAAGGTTCTGGTGGAGCAGGGCGCGCAACTGCAGACCCATGTGCCAGGATCTTCCACCTCCAGCGGCGGTTATGTGCTGTTGCTCGGCAAGGAAGTGGATAACGCAGGTAGCATCAACACCCCGCGAGGCCAGACCGCTCTGGTCGCCGGCGACAGTTTTGTGATCAAGAAAGGCTACAGCACCGACGGTAACCCGACCTCGACCACCCGCGGCAACGAAGTCGTCGCTTCGGGCATCGGCAAGGTCAGCAACCACGGCTCGATCCAGGCGGCTACCGGCGACATCACCCTGAGTGCCCAGGAGGTGCTGCAAAAAGGCCTGGCCCTGAGCAGCACCTCGGTGGACGCCCGCGGCACCCTGCATCTGAATGCCCGGGGCAGCGACGCCAAGGTCACCCTGGGCGAGGGCAGTACCAGCGCCATCCTGATCGACAGCAGCACCGCCCTGGACAGCCAGCGGGATGGGCTATTGACGCCAGCCTTGAACCTGGCTGGAAATTCTACGCCGGCCGATACTTATCGTCGCGACCAGTCACTGGTGGAGATCGTCAGTGGCGGCACCGTGGACTTCCAGAGCGGATCGATCACCCTGGCCACCGGCGGCCAGGTCGCGGTGAATGCCGGGCAGCGCAGCCTGGTGCGCGACGGTGCGGTGATCGATGTGTCGGGGGCGGTGGGCGTCAAGGTGGCGATGGAGTCCAACAGCGTCAAGGTCAATATCCAGGGCAACGAGCAGCGTGATGCCTCGGTCAACCGCGACAGCAAGAACCTCAACAACAACGATGTCTGGGTCGATGCCCGCGAGCTGGTGCTGGTCCCGGCAGGGACCAACGGCTACGCCACGGATCGCTGGTACACCGCTGGCGGCTTGCTGGAGGTGGGTGGTTATCTGGGCACCCAGCCGCACAACGTCGGCGAATGGATGGCCCAGGGCGGCAGCGTACGTCTGAGTGGTAATGAGGTGGTGACTCAGCAGGGTTCGCAGATCAACCTCTCCGGCGGCACCCTGGACGTGCAGGACGGGATGATCCAGCAGACCTGGCTGCGGGCCGCCGATGGCCGGCTGATCGAGCTGTCCAGGGCCCCGGGTGACATTCTCTACAGCGGGCTCTACAAAGGCTTCGAAGAGCACAGCGTGCGCTGGGGCCAGACCGAGTACCACTACAACTCGTTGATTGCTCCCCGCGAGCGCTTGGAGCAAGGCTACAGCGTAGGTCGAGATGCCGGCCGTCTGGAAGTCAGCACCCGCAATGCGGTACTCGAAGGGCAGATCGTTGGTGACACCTTCCAGGGCGACCGTCAGACTCAGGCCCCGCGTCCGGGGCTTGACGGCTACCAGCAGGGGCAGAACGCCGTGGCCCGGGGCGGGCAGTTGGTGGTGGGGGCTTATGTGCCTTACTACGTCAAGGACAGCGCCAGCCTGCAGTACGCCCTGAGTGCCGATGCCAATACCGTCAAGCAAGTGGTGCTGGGGCAGGCCGCGGCGATAGCCAGTGGGCTGGACCTGGACACTGTTCTGCCCGACGAGCGCAAGGGCACTTTGTGGCTCGACACCGAGCAGCTCAACGGTTTCAAACTCAGCAGCGTCAAGGTCGCCGCCACCGGCAGCATCCTGGTTGACGGTGCGCTGGAGGTCAGTTCCGGCGGCGATATCACCCTGTATGGACCGCAGGTGCAGGTTGAAGCCGACCTGACGGCTCATGGCGGCAATCTCGCCCTGGGCAATGTGCTGCAGCAGATCACCAGCAACGGCAAGCTCGACACCACCCTGGCGGCGACGGGAGGCAAGCGCGCGACGCTGACGGTTGGCAGTGGCGCCCGGCTGGACACCAGCGGCCTGTGGAGCAACCTGTTGTTGGACCCTGCCGATGGCAGTCGCTTGCCTTACCTCAATGGCGGCAGCGTCTCGCTGCGCAGCAGCGCCGATGTCGCGCTGGAGAGCGGCAGCCTGATCGACGTGTCATCGGGCGCGGCACTTATGAGCGACGGCAAGACCCGCGCTGGCAAGGGCGGTAATCTCACCCTGGTGGCCAATGCCAACAGCGCGGCGGCCATCGGCACGCTCACCCTGGACGGCGAGCTGCGCGGCCATGGCGTGAACGGTGGCGGCACCTTGAGCCTCCAGAGCGGCAAGGTGCTGATCGGTGAGCGCGCCGCCGACACTGCCGCCGACACCCTGGTGCTGGCCCCGCAGTTTTTCGATAAAGGTTTCGCCGCGTATGACATCACCAGCAACCAGGGCCTGCGGGTGGCCGATGGTGCACAGGTCGAGGTGACCCAACCGGTCTATCTGTTGGGCGATCAGGCCTGGAGCACAGCGACTGGAGCGGACCCGGCCTCTGCGTTGGAACGCTGGTTGCCCGGGCTTTACCAGGAAGACCCGATCAAGGCCGTACTCAGCCAGCGCCAGGGCGCGAGTATCAGCCTGCGGGCCGGCACCGCGCGCTCGAGCGCGGCGGACATGGCCAGTACCCAGCTGGTGGTGGGCAAGGGTGCCGCCATCAGCGTCGACCCCGGCCAGTCGATCGCCCTGGGCAGCATTGGCCAGTTGACCCTGGACGGTGCATTGAATGCCTGGGGCGGCGCCATCACCTTGAGCGGCATCTCGGTTGCGCCGGATGTGGCCGAAGCCGTCGAGGGCGTCGGTCATGGCCGCTCGATCTGGGTGGGGGAACAGGCGGTGCTCGATGTCGCCGCGAGGGCGGTCACCGCGACCGATGCCCTGCGGCGTCGCTACGGGAAGGTGGACGCAGGTGGCACCATCGTCATCGGCGGGCAAATCGACCCGCAGACCGGCATCGCCAGCGCGGCCAATCAATTTGTGGTGGTGCGTGAAGGCGCGCGCCTGGAGGCTTCCGGCGCCCAAGCCATGGTCGATGTGGCGGGGCAAGGGCCTGTGGCGGTTGCCAGCAGCGGCGGCAGTATTTCCCTGGCGTCGAACCACGGCCTGTACCTGGACGGCAGTTTCAACGCCCGAGCCGGTGGCAGCGGCGCCGCAGGCGGCTCACTGAATGTGGCACTGGAGGCGCCGATCTACCGTACCAGTGTGTCGCAGCGGGTGCGCCAGGCGCGGGAAATGGTGATTGGCCAGGTCAGCGCCGACAGCCTGCTACCCAGCGGCGCCGGTCCCGAAGCCGTGCAAGACACCCTTGCCTATGGCCATGCCCGGCTGGGGCTGGAGAAGGTTCAGGCCGGGGGCTTCGATAACCTGTCGCTGCTCAGTAATGGCCTGATCAGTTTCGACGGCGCGCTGTCGCTGTCCCTGGGGCAGAGCCTGCAGTTGTATGCCGGTGCCCTGGCATTGAGCGATGGCGCCGCGGCCGGCTCACGGGTGCAACTGACCGCGCCTTATGTACGCCTGGCGGGTGTCGGCGCGGTGGTTGCACCTGACCAATGGATGCGCCCTACGGTGCAGGGTGGGGTTTCGACGCAGGCTTCAACGGGCAGCCTGTTGGTCACGGCGGGTAACGTACTGGATGTCCGCGACGGTGTGAGTATCGGTGCCCATGGCACCACCGCCGGTGGCTTGAGCCAGGCCATCGACCGCCGTGCCTTCGACGACACGCAACTGATCAGTCAGGGCGATATGCGCTTCCTGGCCAGTACCGTCGATTCGCGCAACACCAACCTGAGCACCCAGGCCGACCTGCGGCTGGCCGCTGCGCAGATCTACCCGGCCACCGGCGCGGTGGCGCAGGTGCTCGCGGGTTATCGGGGCAATGGCCTGGACTACGATCCAGACCGGACCCTGAGTATCGGGCGCACCGGCAGCGTCGATCCGGCACAACCCTATTCGGTGTTCGGCAAGCTGACTCTTGGGGCGGCGGTCATCGAGCAGGGCGGCGTGCTGCGGGCGCCCCTGGGCAATATTTCCCTGGGCACCCAGGTGGGGATATTGCTCTACACCAAACAACTCAACCTGCTGCCGGGCAGCCTGACGTCGGTCAGCGCCGCGGGCCTGACCTTGCCCTATGGCGGCACGGTGGACGGTGTGACCTGGCGCTTCGACGGTAAACAAGTGGACTTGCTGGGTGTGGGTGGCACCAGTTCCAACGCCAACCTGGTGGTGGGCGCGCAGTTGCTGGGGCAGTCGATCGACGTGCAACAGGGTGCGGTACTGGACCTTTCCGGCGGTGGCCAGCTGCTGGGCGCGGCATTCGTTTCCGGGCGCGGGGGGTCGACCGATGCGCGCTACAACCCGTTGGTGCAGTTCGGCGCCAATGGTCGCTTCACCTTGCCGGGGCTGGACACCAACCCGGTATACGCCATCGTGCCCGGGGTCCAGGCGAATGTCGCGCCCAGCGGTGGCGAGGCGGGGGCGACAACACCCTTGGTGGGCCAGCAGATCAGCATCGACGCGGGCGTCCCCGGCTTGCCGGCGGGTACCTACACCTTGCTGCCTTCGACCTATGCCTTGCTGCCGGGGGCGTTCCGGGTCGAGATCAATGGCTTGGCCGCGCCATTCGGCGCGACCGCGCTGACCCGTGGCACGGTCATGAGCAACGGTTCCTGGTCCAGCGCGGGCCGGCTGTCCATTGCCCAGACCGGGATTCAGGATGCCTTGAGCCGCCAGGTGATCCTGACCCCGGCCGCGGTGCTGCGCAGTTACTCGCAATACAACGAAACCCCGTATGCCGATTTTGTCCGTAGCGATGCCGCGCGCCAGGGCGTGCCTCGCGCAGCGTTGGAGGCCGATGGCAAAACCTTGCGGGTCAGCCTGATCGCCGGCCAGAGCGGTTCTCCCAGCGGCTTCGAGTTCGCCGGGGTGGCACGTTCGGCGGTGGCCGAAGGTGGTTTTGGCGCGAGCCTGGAGGTGATGTCCGGGGCGAGCGGCAGCGCGATCGATATTCTGCCTGCCGGGGCCACTGCCAGCGGCAGTGGGGTGTCGTTCCATGCCGATGATCTGAACGCCATTGGCACGGCCCGCATGAGCATTGGCGGAGCGCCGACCGTGGTGTATGGCCAGGGCGGCAATTTTGTTGGCTTCGATGCGAACGGTGCCGCGGACTCGGTGACGTTGCGCCAGGGCGTGACCTTGTCGGCCTCTGAAGTGTTCCTCGTTTCCGGCCTGCCCAGTGGCGCGATTCAAATCGAGCAGGGCGCATCGATCAACACCCTGGGCCGTGGCAACGCGGCCTATGATTCCACCGATGGTTTTATCTACCAACCCGGAACTCGCAGCGTGCTGGCCGTTTCCAATGGCGTGTTGCAAATGCTCGCGCCAACCGAGGGCAGTACTAGCAGGAGGGGGCCTGGCAGTATCTTGATCGGCGATTGTGCCCAGGCTGCCTGCCAGGGCGAAACCACGCTGTACTCCCAAGGCACCATTGCCTTTGCCACCACCAACACCTTCAGGCTGGGTGATGCGGTGCGTTATGGCACCCGCCATCTGGCCCTGGCGGTCGGTGGGATCAATGTCGGCAGTCCGGAGGCCCTGGCCGCCGCCCAGGCGCGCAATGCCCTGCCGTCGGGGTTGACCCTCAACCAGGATGTCATGAACCGTTTGCTGCGCGGCGATATCGCGAGTGGGGCGCCGGCCCTGGAAACCCTGTCGTTGACCGCCGGCCAGTCATTGAATTTCTACGGCAGCACCACCTTGAGCACCCTGGACAGCAACGGCCAGTCGATGCTCGACAATCTGATGCTCAGTACCCCGGCGATCTACGGCGATGGCGCGGCCGGCGATGTGGCGTTGATCCAGACCGGTAACCTGATCTGGAACGGGATAGCCGGTACGCCCGCTGCGGTGATCGCCAACGGTGCCGGCACCGGCAGCGGCACCCTGGAGATCCAGGCCCGGCGCATCGAATTCGGCTATGGCCCCAACACTCAGCCCGATCCTTTGGCCGACTACGCGCGCCTGGCCCTGGGTTTTGCCAATGTCAATCTCAGCGCCAGCGAGCGCCTGACCGCCAACCATAAGGGCAGCCTGGCGGTCTATCAGTCCCAGGGGGCCTATGAAGCTGGCAAGGGCTTCGTCTACAGCGGCGGCAACCTGAATATCAGCACGCCGTTGCTGACCGGCGAGGCGGGGTCGGTCAACCGCATCACGGCGGGGGGCGACCTGCGGTTGAGTCGCGCACCGGGCCAGCAGGCGGCCTTGCCGGCCATCGACAGCCTTGGCGCTGAAGTGTTGCTGGCTGGCAACAACGTCGAACTGGACAGCGCGGTGGTCCTGCCCAGCGGCAAGCTGACGGTCAATGCCGAGCATGGGTTGAACCTGACCGACCGCGTCCATCTCGACCTGGCCGGGCGCCAGGTCATGTTCAACGAAGTCAGCCAATACAGTTGGGGCGGCGATGTGATCCTGCAAAGCCGCGAGGGCGATATCCGCCAGGCGGCTGGTTCGCTGATCGATCTGTCGGCGCAGAACAACCATGGTGGGAGCCTGAAGGTGGTAGCCGTGGGCGAGGGTGGCGGTCAGGTGGACCTGCAAGGCCAGCTGCTCGGTGCCAGCTCGGGGCATTACGACGCCGGCGGCACCCTGGTGCCTTACAAGGCTGGCAGCGTCGATATCCGCGCGCAGACCCTGGGGGATTTCGCTACGCTCAACCAGCGTCTCAACCAGGGCCAGGTGTTCGGCGCCCGCAGCTTCCAGATCAAACGCGGCGACCTGACGATCGGCAACGAACTCAAGGCCGGCGAAGTCAACGTTTCCGTGGATAACGGCCAGTTGACGGTGCTGGGCACCATCGATGCCAGTGGCGAGCGGGTCGGCAGCATTCGCCTGGCTGCCAGCCAGGGCCTGACCCTGGCCGGCAGTGCCTTGCTCGATACCCATGGCACGGCCCTGCGGGTCGACAGCTACGGCAAGATCATCGATTCGCCTAACCGTGCGGTGGTCGAACTCAACTCCGGTCTTGGTCAACTGACCCTGGCCGACGGCGCACGCATCGACCTGCGCCACGGCACCTCGGTCGCTGCCGGTACGGCGCCTGGCCAGTACGACGGCCAGGCCCGCGGGACGCTGGAGCTCAATGCCCCGCGCCTGGATGCCAGCGACCCGACCCTGGGCGATATTGCTATCGACGCCAGTGGCCGGCTGAACATCCTGGGTGCTCGCTCCATCGCGGTAAACGGCACCGCCCGCTACACCGATGCCCCCGAGGGCACGGCGCTGGCCGCCAGCGGTCGGCCGTACCAGGTGATCGATCAGGCCTACCTGGACGCCAAGCATCAGGACAGCCAGCGCTTTATCGACAATGCCTTGAGCAATGCCGGCTTGATGAGCGGCAAGCTGGCCGGTTTGAACAACGCCACCTATGCCGACGCCTTTCACCTGCGCCCGGGGCTGGAGATCGTCACCCAGGGCGATCTGGTGATCAGCGGCGACCTGGATCTCTCTGGTTATCGCTATACCAGTGTCAATCCTCATGCGCAGAAAACCTCGGTGTATGGCTCGGGCGAGCCGGGCAACCTGGTGATTCGCGCCGGTGGCAACCTGGACCTCTACGGCAGCATCAACGACGGTTTTGCGCCACCACCGCCGACCCCGGACGATGCCGGCTGGGTGTTGACCCCCGGTCGTCAGGCCTTTGGCGGCGACGTGGTGGTGCCGGGGCCGGGAGTGACGCTGGCCGATGGTAGCCTGTTCCCGGCCGGCAAGACCCTCAACTATGCATTGCCGATCAAACCGGCGCGCCTGGCGCAGGGCACCTTGCTGCCGGTCGAGGCGACCCTGCAGGCACCGCTGGAACTGCCGGCCGGTACGGTACTGCAAGCGGCCGTGCGCGACAGTACCGGCAATCAGGTGTATGCCGCCGGTACCCTGATCCGCGAAGCCGTGACCCTGGCCAGCGGCATGACTCTGGACGCTGGCACACGGCTGCCCGCGGCGGCTTCGCTGGGCGCCATGACCTGGCCGGCCGGGGTGCCCTTGCCGAGTCGCGACAGCGTTGGCCCGAACAACCCGGACGGCGTGCAGCTGGCCGGTTCGCTGGCGCTCAAGGTGGGTGCCTTGATCCCGTCGGAAACCGATATCAAGTTGCCGTCCGGGGTGATTTCGGTGCCGCTGCGTACGGTGACTGGCGGGCGTCAGGGTCGCAACTGGGCCGTCGCCTCGTTGTTGCCGGAGGGTTCGTTGTCCTGGTCGATGCGCCTGGTTTCGGGGGCCGATACCCAGGCCGCCGACACCCGGGCGATCAAACCGGTGATGGCCGGTGACCTGACCCTGGCCGACACGCATTACGCGGTCTTTGAGGGGCACGAGACCATCATTATTCCGGGGACTCCGGAGCGTCCGGGCGGCGCGTGGTTCTGGAGCGACCTGGGGGTGTTGATCGACCCGAGCTTCGTTGAAGGCACGCGGGTTTCTCCTGCCGATGAAAGCTGGTGTGTCGACGGCGTGTGCAATCGCTTCAACTACGTTTGGAGCGATCTTGGGGTGTTGATCGACCCTAGCTTTATCGAGGGTGCGCCGGTGACGGCGGAGTATGAGTCCTGGTGTTCAGACGGATTGTGTGTCTCGTTGGGCGAGGCCATCCCCGGTACGCCGGAGCAAGTCATCGTCGGTCCGGTGAACAAGGTGGTGCCGGTCACCCAGAACTTCAGCGTACTGCGCACTGGTACTGGGGATCTGGACCTGCTGGCGGCGGGTAATGTGGCCATGCAGTCGTCGTATGGGGTGTATACCGCCGGGGCTTCGACGGCCGCACGAGCCGGTGATCTGCAGGGCGCTTTCGATCAGCCGCGCAGTCGTGGCAGCGATGACAGTGTGCTGGGCAGTGCGGCGGCCGCTTACGAAACCCTGGTCAACGAGGGACCGAGTAGTCTGTATGCGGCCTGGTACCCGGATCAGGGTGGCAACCTGCTGTTGCGTAGTGGTGGCAGTCTGACCGGCGATGTGTTCAGCAGCTCCACCCTCCCGCGTAACGAAAACGCCCGTGCTCAATTGGCCAGTTCCAACCTGGGCAATTGGCTCTGGCGTCAGGGGACCGGCGATACGGTCGGGGTTACGCCGATTCCTGCCAGTTGGTGGATCAACTTCGGCACCTATGTGACGGGTCGCGGATCAGTGAACCCCAGCAATCCCGATAGCAGCCTGATTGCGCAACTGCCAATGCTGGTGGGCTTTACCGGTATCGGCACCTTGGGCGGCGGCAATCTGACCCTGGACGTGGGCCGTGATGCCGGTTTGCTCAGCCGACGTGGCGCTCCGGACGCGGTTTCCTCGCCACGCAGTCAGGGCTTGGTGCTGGCGGTGGGCAGCAGCGGTCGGGTGACCCCGACAGGTGAATTGCTGCTGACCGGTGGTGGTGATCTGGATGTGCGCGTGGGTGGTGATCTGAACCCCGGATTATCGGCTCGGGCCGCCACCACTACATCGATTGCCAATCCGGTCTCCACCGACTATACCCGGCAGGATCTGCGTCTGAACGGGGTCTTGAGCAACCTGCGTGGCGCGCTCGACCTGCAAGCCTCGAGCCTGGGGGGGATTGCCTTGAACTATGGCAGTCTCGTGCAGCTTAACGACAGCAAGGAGACCCGCGCCTACGATCCGTTCAACGCGTCCCTGGGCACCGCGACAGGGGGTATGGTGTTGATGCTCGGCGATGCCACGGCCAGTCTGGCCACCCGTGGCGACCTGGTGCTGGCCGGTACGGGCGACCCAGGGCGGACTTCTACTGAAAACGCCTCGGCATTCACCTATGACGGTACTTCTTATGGAACGGGGGGCTATGGCTGGTTTTCGTTATGGACCGAGCGCACTGCCATCGATCTGTTTTCGGCGGGAGGCAGCCTGACCCCGAGTGTGCAGGCCGGTGATGTAGGCAGTAGTGGTCAACCTCAACCTATTGGCAACCGCAACAGCTCGCCGACCGATGGCCGATTTATCTTCCCTTCGCAATTGAGCGCAATTGCCGCCAGTGGTGATGTGTTCATCGGTGGCTCGGCGCTGGGTGGCGCGAGTAACAACCAGCAGTACTCGTTGCTGTTGGCGCCGTCGCCCCATGGTCGTCTGGACGTTCTGGCCGGGGATTCGATTTATGCCGGCGGGTATGCCATCAACCAGTCTGGAGCTTCTCTGAGCGCGATGCCCACGCCGTTCACACCGGCATTTGCAGGCTGGGGTACGGACATCGCCCCCATAGTGACTAATCTGAGCAGCGACGGCATTACGATCCCGAACACCAAGGCCGAGTTTTCTTTGTTCACCTTTGGTGCCAACACCGCCAACAGTCAGTTCACTAGCAGTGAGGCGGCGCGCTTTTATGCAGTTGGCGGGGACATAGTCGGGTTGCGCAGTGGTGAAATATTGAACTTCACCTTTGGCCCACGGCTTGGACAAACCTGGTACGAAGCAGCAGGGCCGGTGTGGATGAAGGCGGGTCGCGATATTGTCAACTCGGGAACTGCTTTGGGCGAGCCGACAGGGGTCCCCGGCATCATTGCCAGTTCCCTGGGGAATATGCTCGGTGGCGGCACCAGCAGCGGCAACCTGTTTGTCCATAACAATCCCAACGATATCTCCATTGTTTCCGCCGGACGCGACCTGCTGTTCAGCTCCTTCAACGTCGCCGGCCCCGGCACTCTGGAGATCAGCGCCGGACGCAATATCCTGATGCAGGACAAGGCCTCGGTGAACAGTCTCGGGCCGGTGGTGGCCGGCGACTCGCGGCCTGGCGCGAGTATCGTGATGCAGGCCGGTGTCGGGGCCGCGGGCCTGGATTACCTGAAGTTCGTCACGCCGTACCTGGACCCGATCAATCAGGCTCAGGCTGGTGTGCCGCTGGCCGAGCAACGGGACAAAGTCGCCAAGACCTATGAAGCCGAACTGTTGAAGTGGCTCAAGGAGCGCTTTGCTTTCGAGGGTTCCGGCGACGAGGCGCGGGGCTACTTTGCCAGCTTGCCGGCGGAGCAGCAGCGGGTCTTCGCCCGTCGCGTCTACTTCGAGGAACTGCGTGAGGGCGGCCGCGAGTACAACGATGCAAGCGGCCCGCGTTTCGGCAGCTTCCTGCGCAGTCGCAATGCGATCGCCTCCTTGCTGCCAACCAAGGATGTGGCGGGCAATCCGATCGTTTACGACGGCGACATAACCCTGTACGGCGGCGCGGGTGTACGCACGCTGTTTGGTGGTGACATCCAGATGCTGACCCCGGGCGGGCAACAGGTATTCGGCATCGAAGGCGAAGCGCCGCCGGCCAGTGCCGGGGTCATCACCCAGGGCGCCGGCGATATCCAGTTGTACTCCCAAGGCAGCATCCTGTTGGGCCAGAGCCGGGTCATGACCACCTTTGGCGGGTCGATCCTCGGCTGGTCGAACGCTGGCGACATCAACGCCGGGCGTGGTTCCAAGACCACCGTGATCTATACGCCGCCCAAGCGGGTCTACGACAACTGGGGCAACGTCACGCTGTCGTCGAACGTGCCAAGCTCGGGGGCGGGGATCGCCACCCTCGCACCGATTGCCGAAGTGCCTGCCGGGGATATCGACCTGCTGGCGCCGCTGGGCACCATCGATGCCGGCGAGGCCGGGATCAGGGTCTCGGGCAACGTCAACATCTTCGCCTTGCAGGTAGTCAACGCGGCAAATATCCAGACCCAGGGCGAGTCCTCGGGGATTCCGGTGGTGGCGTCGGTCAATACCGGGGCCTTGACGTCGGCCAGTTCGGCGGCGTCGTCGGCGAGCCAGGCCGCCGAGGATGTGGCGCGCCAGCAGCAGGCGGCGGCGCGGCAGAATATGCCGTCGGTGTTTAGTGTGCAGGTGCTGAGTTTCGGCCAGGAACGCCTGGCGCCGACCCAGGATGGCGCCAGCCGGGCCAACCCCGGTTACAACCCCAACAGCCCGGTGCAGGTGCTGGGCGCCGGGCCGCTGAGCGATCAGGCGCGGCAGCAGTTGACCGAGGAGGAGCGGCGGCAACTGACCTTGTAGGTTCTCTCGTGGTACCAAGCCTCGGGGTGATCGTTGATCACCCCTTTTTTTGCCTGCACCTGTAGGAGCGGCTGGTCACCGCCTTTGCGACGATTCATGGTTTAGGTGGTGGCATTTTAATGTCATTGCGCATTATTCTGCGCCACCCGAATACGCCTGTGGGCGTCGGGCGGCCTTATTTTCTGAATCAGAACTGGATGGATGCCAATGACTGAAGTCGTCATGAAATACCTGAAACTCGCTGGTTTGCTGCTGGCGACCACGACCTTGTTCGGCTGCGCCACCAGCCGTTCGGTGGTAGATATCGACGGGCCTGAAGTGGCCAGCGGCAACGGCCAGAAGGTGATGATCAACGTGCTCGACGAGCGTCGTTTTGAAGCCGATCCGCGCAGTGCCGACATTCCTTCGCTGAAGAATGGCGAGATCAACGACAAGGCGATCACCGAGCGCGCGATTGCGCGCAAGCGCAATGGCTATGGCATGGGGCTGGGCGATGTGCTGTTGCCGGAGGGCGTCAAGGTCAGCACGCTGATTGCCAAGAGCATCGGCGCAGCCTACGGCAAAGCCGGTTATCAAGTGGTGCCGAGCACCGAGCAGGCGTCGGATGCCAGGACCATCACCGTGCATGTGGTCGAGTTCTGGTCATGGATGTCGCCCGGTGCCTTCTCCGTTGCGGTGAACAACAAATCGCATCTGAAGGTGGACACCGGTAGCGCGTCCTCGCCTGTCGAGGTCAAGACCTTGAAACGCGAAGGCATGCAAATGATTACCGAGGACGACTGGAAACTGATCACCGAGGCTGGCTTGCAGGCCATCAGCGAGTCCATGGCCAAGCAACTCTGAATCCAGGGTTGTTCAACTGCCGGGCGCCCGCATGCTGATGGGGCCCCGAGCGCTTACTTCCCTGACGTTTGCTCTGTAGCCGCTGCCGAAGGCTGCGATAAGGTCCGAAGGACCTTCAGCGGTCTTGAAACCGTCACGGCCATTCGGCCGATCGCAGCCTGCGGCAGCGGCTACAGGTGTGCGGTGTCAGGCCTGCAGGCGCCAGCCCATGACGTCGAGCAGGTCGCAGCTGTCGCGCAGCAGGATGGCGCTGGCGTTGGCCAGGTGTTGCAGGTCGGCGCTGTCGGCGTCTTTCAGGTCGAGGCGGGCGAGGCTTTCCAGCACTTGGGTGACGGCCAGCAGGCGCGCTGCGCTGTTGGCGTGAAGGACGTCCAGTGGGGTGTTCTTGTCGATCAGCAGGCAGGGGATGAGGCTGTCGATGCCCGTGAGGGGAATGTATTGCTTGTTCATGGGGTACTCCTTCGCGGATGAGAGGAGCTGCCGTCGTCGCCAAACGAAAGGGTGGCAGCTGCACGCAGGTTGGCGAACCGACCATCCACAAATCGGCAGATCCGAAGATCTCCCGCGCACAGCCGCCATAAAAGATCGCCGCGAACATAAAGGCCCGACGGCAAAGATTGCAAGCGTGACTGCTTGTAGATGAATGGCCAGGTCGCCAAACCCGGTCGCCTTATGGGCGAGCCAGGACTATAGGGCGTGGTTTGCGCAGCAAACAAGTCAGCACTTTCTGCAAGTTGTGTAGGGCCAATCGCTGTCCGTTGCCCGTTGTTTTACGCGGGTTTCAGAGGGGCAAGCTTTTCAGGATCGCCTGATTCAGCCGCCTGATTTTCGTCGTTACGTTCGAGGCAAATTCCTCATGGAGAACGTAGCTCATGGCCTTTGTCATCAGGGAAGGCGACCCCACCACAACCGGCGGCAAGGTCATTGCCGGATCGGCCACCACCTTTGTCGTGGATCAACGGGTCGCCCGCATTGCCGACCCGGTGTGGTGCCCGGTGTGCCAGACGGTGGGCTATATCGCCGAAGGCCATCACACCTGGGCGGATAACCACCAAGCCACGGCGGTGGAGGGTGGCCTTGTGCAGTGCGGCTGCCCGACCGGGGCCAACCGCCTGATCGCTACTCAGCGGACGGTCTGCTCCGGGAATCAACCGACTATCCCGCTCGACAGCGATTACATCGGGCCCGCGGTGATCAATACCCAGCGCTGGGCCGACGCGATTCATAAGGGGTATCCGCAGAATGAGTTTGCCGATGCGGTGCCGCGGGATCAGGTACGCGGCTTGAGCGTTGCTCACGGCAATATCGTTTCTCCGCCGCTGTCCGTGCAGGACACACAGCATTTGGTGGAGCCGGGGTTTCATATCGTGCAAACGCCGATGACCCGCGCCGCGCTGGAGACGGTGCTGTTCGGCCAGGCCGATGAGGCTGTGCTGGAGAAATTCCGCCGGCTCAATCCCCAGCTATCGAGTTCTGCCAAACCTGGGCAACTTGTTGTGCTCAGTCATCCCGACAACTATCAATGCACCCGTGAAGAAGCCTTGCTGATGGAAGCGGCGGAGAAGGTCAGTGCGGCATTGGCGTCCATGAGTGATGAGGAAGCCGCTTTTATGCTCAAGTATCGGGCGCAGGTTGAGTCGATGCTGTCCTATGGTTCGACGACACTAAACGTCGGCACGGCGGCCGCGGGTAACCACATGGATGGTTTGAAAAGGACACTGCTGGATATCGAAGCGCTTCATCAGAAGTTCTTTCTGCGGGATGGGCATTTGCGCAGCGTCGAGTTCTTCAGTGAAAGAAAAAAGCTGTTCGTGCAGTTGGACGCTAGCCTGCTGTCCATTACAAAAATGAGCATTGCCTTTCCTGACCACTCCAGCCTTAAGAGTGCCCTGGGGATTTCCAGTCGCAGCTTGGTGCATCGCTGGACTCAGGCGGGCGCAGTGGGGCAGATACCGGGGTACGCCACGCATATTGAGGGTGTTTCCCGGGCGTCCAGGATTCTAAAGTGGGGTGGTTGGATTGGGACGGCTCTTGGTGGTGGGGCCTCTTATGTGAAGGTGCAGGATGTTTGTTTGGCGGGAAGCAAGGAGGCGTGTGAGAAGGTGAAGTTTACCGAGACGGGGAGTTTTACAGGCGGGGTAGCTATCGGGGCAATCGCTACTCCCTTTATAAACTCCGGCGCGGCAACTATCTGTGCTGCGGTTGCAGCGTCCACCGGTGGTATCGGGGGGCTTGCATGTGGCCTGGTACTGATCGGCGGAGGTACCTATGCAGCCGGAAAGGCGGGGGAAGGCGGCGGGAAGTTTCTTGGAGAACTGCTTTATGGAACAGAAAAATGAACGAAATAACGACTGCACATATCGTACTTGGCTTTTTTATGGCGGGAACTATTCTCGGGGCCTTCATTATGATTGGTGTGCACCTCTATTGGATTCGCAACCATTTGAATGAGGCACTTGAGCACTTCAAGAACAGCCCCATCGTCAATCAACAAAGGGGGTTTCTGTATTTCGGAACCTGGGGAAAGATGGCGGTGATTGGGGGCATAGCAGGCTTTCTGGCGCACTCCGGTTACTTTATTAAAAGGGGGCTGCTAGATGCTGATGAGGTCGATAGTTTTCCTGAACCACTCAAGAAAAAATTGATCGCCTCGCATTATATTCTGGGAGGGCTGCTGACAAAGTTCTTCATAGAATATGCAGTGATGGAGTTGATTACGTAGCAAAAGCCAGCGCTGAACAAGTATTTGAGTCAACACGAAAATAACAAGCAGCGACATTCACTTCAGACAAGGACAACCCCATGACAGACCTCAAACCCTCGCAACCGGGGGCTGTCGACGCTATTGCCTACAACCGGGCCTCTTCGGCCGTGCAGCGAGCATTTACCTTGTTGCAGCAGCGCGTCTATCCCGAGCCGGATGCGCCTGAAGAAGCGCAGGTCGCACCGCTGCACGATCCTGTGTTCGACGCATTCTCGTTCTATATCGGCACGCACGACAGGGTGGTCAGCTATGCCGCCGTTGCCATGAAGACCATCGAGCATGCTGGCGACACCTTCGACATTGGCGGGCTCAGCTGCGTCATGACTGATCCCGACTATCAGGGGCAAGGCCTGGGGTTGAGGACAGTCGCCGCGGCCACCCGCTGCATGGAGCACAGCCATCTCGATATTGGCGTCTTCACCTGTGACCCACCCTTGGCGCGTTTCTATGCTCGGGCCGGTGGTTGGACGATTGCGCCGGATGTGGTCCTGACCGGCAACCGGCACGACGGGGCGTTGCGCAGCGACACGCTGGGTAAAGTCGTGCTGTTGCGGCTGTTTTCCGCGAAGGCCAGGGCGGCGGCGTCGGATTTTGCCAGCGGGGTCATCGACCTGGGCCTGCCAGACGGGCAGTTTTTATAGCGGCGGCGATGGTGGTGGGCTGGGAGTCTCGTGTACTCCATCCAGCGTATCAGCGACAGTGCCGACGCCATCGCGGGCAAGCCTCGCTCCTACCCGTTCTCTGAGCCCCGATGAACGCGGGGCTCTAGCCTTTTTCGGCTCGTCTGCTGGCGGGTCGGTGCTATCTGGGCCGGCCTCACGGGGCCCCCGTCTTTCTTGGATATCCCCTATCCGATTCGAGTACCTGGTGTTCTCAGCGTTGTCATCGCGAACAACCCCCACCCTCTGGTGAATGAAGCTTTTGTGACAAAAGTTCGGTAGCACTTAGCCAGTCCCGTCATGGATATGTGACGCGCTTGAGGGGGCCTTCTGGCCACTGTTCTGAGCCGAGGCGGGACGCCGGGAGTGAGGTTATGGGGACTATGGAACGCTACGCGAAAGTGGGCATGCAGGAGCTGGATCAGCGGCTGTCGAAGATCGTCGAAGCCGCGCGCAAGAAGCCGGTATCGGTCTATCGCTACGGTGCGCCGTGGGTCTGGATCGTTTCCCAGGATGACTGGCAGGGCGCCTTGAAGGAGGTGTCGAGCTATATCCCACCGGGCCATTCGCTGGTGTTGCTGCGCCCGCAGATCGACGCCTTGCTCGACCAGCACCGCGACATTCTCCAGGGCCTGGATGCCGAGCCCGGCATGCTCATCGCCCCACGCACGGTGATGCACATCCTGCTGTTGCAGCTGCTGTATTCGGTGCCCGGCGAGCAGCAGTTGTACGAGCAACTCAATTACAACCTGCTGTTTCGCTGGTTCGTCGGCCTGGACCTGAACCAGAAGGTCTGGAGCCTCGGCGTGCTGAGCCGCGACATCGCCACGCTGTTGAACGATGCGCGGGCGGTGCTGCTGATCCAGAAAATCATCGGTGAAGTGTTCTGTGGCGCCTTGCTGCAAATGCCCGAGTTCTCGTTGAACTTCGCGCTGCTGCACAGCTGGCTGGCCAAGCACGCCACGACATCGACCTTGAGCAATTGAGGCGGCCAAACGCCGTACAGACGGCGACGGCGGTTTCGACGCGGTTCGACATTCTTGGAAATCTAGGGGGCGGTGTGGAGCATCTGTTCGATAGGGGGCGGCCGGGGCCGACCAGGCGCTGGCTGCCGGTGTGCGGCTGGCTGGCGCTGGTTGCGCTGAGCCCGCCGTTGTTGGCCGAGGAGGGCGGCCCGGTGGAAAGCGAACCGGTGCCAGGCAGCGCATCGCAAGGCGAGGCCGCGCCTGCGCGGCTGGTGGATGTGAATGAGTACTTCGTGCGCGGCAACACCGTGCTCGATGCCCGGGCCATCGAAGAGGCGGTGTATCCCTTCCTCGGCCCGCAGAAGGCCCTGGGCGATATCGAGGGCGCCCGCGACGCGTTGCAGAAGGTCTACCAGGCCCGCGGTTACCAGTCGGTGTTCGTCGAGTTGCCGGAGCAGAAGGTCGAGGACGGCATCGTCTACCTGCAGGTCAGCGAGACCAAGGTCGGGCGGGTGCGGGTGGTGGGGGCCAAGCATTATTCGCCGGTGGAAATCCGCGACGAGGTGCCGGCGCTGCAGGAAGGCCAGGTACCGGATTTCGCCAAGGTCCAGGGCCAGCTGGCGAGCCTGAACAAGACTCCCGGGCGTCAGGTCATGCCGCTGGTCCGCGAAGGCCAGCGCCCCGGCACCATGGACGTCGACTTGCAGGTGGAGGACCAGAACCCCTGGCAGGCCAGCATCGGCCTGAACAACGACTACAGCGCCGACACCAAGCACCTGCGGGCGGTCACTAGCCTGGGCTACAACAACCTCTGGCAGCTGGGCCACAGCATTTCCCTGACCTATTTCACCGCGCCCGAGGACCAGGACAACGCCAAGGTCTGGTCCGGTTCCTACACCGCGCCGCTCAATGAGCGCTGGAGCCTGCAGTTCGCCGGCTACAAGTCTGACAGCAACGTCGCCACCATCGGCGGCAGCAATGTGCTGGGCAAGGGCCATTCCTACGGCCTGTCGCTGATCTACAGCCTGCCGGCCAGCGGCGCCTGGGCCAACTCGTTCTCGGTCGGGGTGGATTTCAAGGACTTCGAGGAAGAGCTGAGCCTGGGCGGCGAAAGCGACAAGGTGCCGCTCAAGTACGCGCCGTTCACCTTCGCCTACAACGGCTTCCGCTACACCGAGACCTCCCAGCTAGGCCTGGGCCTGAGCCTGGTGGCCGGCACCCGCAGCCTGTTCGGCTACAGCAGTTCGGACGAAGACTTCGACTACAAGCGCTACCGCGCCAACCCCAGCTTCGCCGTGCTCAAGGGCGATCTGAATTACACCTACACCTTCGCCAATGACTGGCAGAGCGCATCCAAGGCCGCGTTCCAGCTGGCCTCGGGGCCGCTGGTGTCCAACGAGCAGTTCTCCGCCGGCGGCGCCACCTCGGTGCGCGGCTACCTGGCGGCCGAGCGCACCAGCGACGACGGCTACCTGTTTTCCCAGGAGCTGCGCACGCCGTCCCTGGCCAAGTACCTGGGCGGTTATGTCAACGAATGGCGTTTTTACGCCTTCGCCGAAGGGGCCCGGATGTACCTGCGCGATGAGCTTCCCGACCAGGAGGCCGACTACAGCCTGGCCAGCGTCGGCCTGGGCACCCGCGCCAGCTTGAGCAAATGGCTTTCCGGCAGCCTGGACTGGGGTTACCCGCTGCTTGATGGACCGAACACCCAGAAACAGGACTCGCGCGTGCACTTCAGTGTGCAGGCGACGTTTTGATCTTTCACGGAGTAACTTTCATGCAGCGCTTACTGATTTCCCTGTTGATCTGCCTGGGCTTCGTGCTCCCGGCGACCGCCCAGGCGTGGTGGCAGGACGACTGGCACTACCGCAAGCAGATCTCCATCGACACCACGCCGCAGGGCGCGGCCATCAACCAGGCCCTGGGCCGCACCGCGCTGCTGGTGCGCCTGCACACCGGCAACTTCAGCTTTGACGGGGTCAAGGAAGACGGCTCCGACCTGCGCTTCGTCAGCGCCGATGACAAGACCGTGTTCAACCACCAGATCGAAAGCTTCGACCCGCTGATGGGCATGGCCCTGGTCTGGGTCGATGTGCCGAACGTGGAGGGCGGCCAGCGCCAGGACATCTGGATGTACTACGGCAACCAGAAAGCCCCGGCCAGCGCCAATGGCCAGCTGACCTTCGATCCGAACTACATCGCCCTCTATCACTTCGACGGCGCCAACGGCACCCCGGCCAAGGACACCACGGCCTATGGCAACCACGCGCAGAACACCACCGGTGCGAGCATCGACGGGGTCATCGGCCGGGCCTTGCAGTTCAACGGCCAGCCGCTGCTGCTGCCGGCCAGCCCGTCGCTGCAACACAGCGCCGAGGGCGCCTTTACCTTCAGCGCCTGGCTGCGCCTGGACCAGGCCAGCGGCGAGCAACTGCTGCTGGCCCGGCGTGAAGGGGCCAACAGCCTGCTGATCGGGGTCAACCAGGGGGTGCCTTTTGTCGAGGTCGACGGCCAGCGCGCGGTGTCGACCCAGCCGCTCAATCCCGGGCAGTGGCAGCACCTGGCCCTGACCGCTCAGGGCAGCCAGCTGGCGCTGTGGGTCAATGGCCGCGAAAGCGCCCGCCTGGCGGTGGCGCTGCCGGCGTTCAATTCGCCGCTGGCCATCGGCGCCGACCTGCCGCCGGTAGCGGGGGCCGAGGCCGCTACCGAGGCCAGTGCGTTCCTGCCGTTCAACGGCGCCATCGACGAGCTGCGCCTATCCAAGGTGGCCCGTCCCGCCGGCCTGCTGTTGGCCGATGCCGCGGCCCAGGGCGCCGAGTCGAAGCTGGTGGTGTACGGCGTCGATGAAGAACAGTCGGGCTTCGGTTTCGGCAGCCTGGGCTTCTTGCTCAAGGCGGTGCCGGTGGATGCCTGGGTGATCATCGCGGTGCTGGTGCTGATGATGTTCCAGTCGTGGATCATCATGATCCGCAAGAACCGCATGGTCGGCCGCGTCAGTAGCGCCAACCAGCTGTTCCGCGAGCAGTTCGCCCGGGTCGGCACTCGCCTGGAAATGTTCGCCGACGACCGCGAACTGGCCCAGCGCCTGGAGCATTCCTCGCTGTGGCGCCTGTACCAGGTGGCGGTCCAGGAGATCCGCACCCGTCGCGAGCAGGGCGCCGACACCTCGTCGGTCTCGGCGGCGACCATCGAAGCCATCCGCTGCTCCATGGACGGCGTGCGCACCCGCGAGAACCAGCAGCTCAGCTCCAAGCTCTCGACCCTGTCCAACGCCATTGCCGGCGGGCCCTACATCGGCCTGCTGGGCACGGTGCTGGGGATCATGGTGGTGTTCCTCGGCACGGCCATGGCCGGCGACGTGAACATCAACGCCATCGCCCCGGGCATGGCCGCGGCCTTGCTGGCCACCGCCATGGGCCTGTTCGTCGCGATCCCGGCGCTGTTCGGCTACAACCGGCTGATTACCCGCAACAAGGAAGTCAGCGCCGACATGCGGGTGTTCGTCGACGAGTTCATCACCCGTCTGGCCGAGCTGCATGGCGCCGGCCAGTCCAGTGAAGCCGCGCCGGCGCGTGGGCATAACGCCAACGCCAGCGTACCGGCCTGAGGAGAAACGTCATGGCTTCTGTGAACGCCTCCCACGACGACGATGACGACGCGGCAGTCGACAGCATCAACATCACGCCCCTGGTGGACGTGCTGATGGTGGTGCTGGTGATGTTCATCCTCACCGCCACCGCCCAGGTTTCCGGGATCCAGATCAACCTGCCCAAGGCCAGCGCCTCGGTGTCGCTGTCCGAGGCCAAGACCAAGGCGATCTCGGTCAACGACGGCGGCCAGGTGTTCCTCGACGCCTACCCGGTGACCTTGCCCGAGCTGGAAGAACGCCTGCGCATGGAAAAGGCCCTGAACCCGGACTTCCCGGTGATCGTGCGCGGCGACGCCACGGTGCAGTACCAGAAGGTCATCGAGGTCCTGGACCTGCTGCGCCGGCTGGAGCTGTCCCAGGTCGGGCTGGTCACCGGCAAACCGAGCCAGGGCTGACCCCATGACCGCACAACAACCGATCCACCTGCCGCCCGTGAAGAACCGCACGGCGCCGCGCCTGCTCAAGTGGGGCGTGGGCCTGCTGCTGGGGGCCGGCGCTGCCTGGCTGCTCTGGCAGTGGGCCAACGACATGAGCGGGGTGCGCCGCGAGGCGCCCAAGGTGCCGACCATCATCCCGTTGCCGCCACCACCGCCACCGCCGCCGGAAAAACCCAAGGAGCCGGAGCCGCCGGTCGAGGAGAAGGTGCCCGAACCGGAACCGACCCCGGAGCCGGAACAGGTCAAGCCCGAGGAAGAGGCGCCGCCGTCGCCGGTGGACGATCTGGCTAACCCGATGCAGATGGATGGCGATGCCCAGGCCGGCAGCGACGCCTTCAACATCGGCGCCGGCAAGGGCGGCGGCATGGCCGGCTCCGGCGGTGGGCGCCTGGGCAACGGCACCTACAGCCAGTTCCTGGCCTTCACCTTCCAGCGCGTGCTGCGGGAAAACCCGGACCTGCGCAACCAGGCCTTTTCGCTGCAAACCGACGTCTGGCTGAGCGCCGTCGGCGAGATCACCCGGGTCGAGCTGGTCAAGTCCAGCGGCAACCCGCAAATCGACACCCTGGTGCTGGCCGCCTTGCGCGGCGCACCGCACCTGACGGAACGGCCGCCGGCCTCCCTGACCTTGCCTGTACGCCTGTCCCTGCAGGGGCGGCGTCCGGGTTAACCGAACGACTGATGCAAGTTTTGCCAAAAGGAGCTGTGTGCAAATGATTTCCAACGTGAATCGATTGTCCCTGGCGATCGGCATGGTCATCGCGACCCTGGTGGGACCGGTAGCGGCCGCGCCCGCCGCGCCCTCGGAAAACGCCACGATCAATCTGATCCGTTTGCTGGTG
This sequence comes from Pseudomonas sp. B3G-3, assembly GCF_028640915.1. Lineage (NCBI taxonomy): Bacteria > Pseudomonadati > Pseudomonadota > Gammaproteobacteria > Pseudomonadales > Pseudomonadaceae > Pseudomonas > Pseudomonas sp. B3G-3. The sequence continues at coordinate 162,083 of NZ_JAQZAB010000104.1, forward strand.
CAGCAGGGCGTGCTGAAACAGGAGCAGGCCGACGGCCTGATCGCCCAGGCCGAGCGCGAAGCGCAGCAGGCGCGCCAGGCCAACACCGCGGTGGCGGCAGGGCCGGCGGCGACGCCGGGGGATGTGCGGGTGCAATACGTGCCGGCCATTGTCCGCGACCAGATCCGCGACCAGGTCAAGGCCGAGGTCATGGCCACCGCCAAGCAGGAAAACTGGGCCCAGCCCAACACTTTCCCGGACTGGGTGTCGCGCATCAGCTTCGACGGCGACATTCGCCTGCGCGACGAGTCGCGCTACTACTCGGGCAGTAACAGCAACGAGATCGTCGACTTCGCCAAGCTCAACGACAAGGGCCCGTACGACGTCAACCCCAACAGCAGCTCCAACCTGCCGCCCTTGCTCAACACCCGCGAGGATCGCGAGAACCTGTTCCGCCTGCGTGCCCGGCTGGGCATGAAGGCGCAGGTCGCCGAGGACTGGACCGCCGGCATCCGCATCGGCACCGGCTCGGACAACAACCCGGTGTCCACCACCCAGACCCTGGGCGGCGGGTTCGGCAAGAAGGACATCTGGCTCGACCAGGGCTACCTGACCTGGAAGGCCACCGACGAGCTGACCCTGACTGGCGGGCGGATCGCCAACCCGTTCTTCTCCACCGACCTGCTGTATTCCAACGACCTGAATTTCGACGGCGTGGCGGCGATCTTCAACCACAAGCTCAATCGTGACTGGGGCCTGTTCGGTACGGTCGGCGCGTTCCCGGTGGAGTACACCAACGACACCTCCACCAGCAACGGCTTCGACAAGGAAGAGAGCGACAACAAATGGCTGTACGGCGCGCAGATCGGCGCCAACTGGGCAATCAACAGCAACCACCGGCTCAAGGGCGCGCTGGCCTATTACCGCTTCGACGACATCGAGGGCCAGCGCTCCAGTGCCTGCGAACCCTGGGCCGGGGCGCCGGGCTGCGACAGCGACGGCAGCCGCGTGGCCTTCATGCAGAAGGGCAACAGCGTGTTCCTGCTGCGCGACATCACGCCCAATCCGCTCAACCCGGCCGCCACCGCGCAGCCGCAGTTCGTCGGCCTGGCCTCGGAGTTCAACCTGCTGGACCTGAACCTGGTGTGGGACGCCGACCTGCCGGAGAACTTCAAGCTGCGCAGCCAGGCCAACTACGTCCACAACCTGGGCTACGACGAAGGCGAGATGCGCAAGCGCTCCGCAGGCCAGATCGTCAACAACCTGGACAGCAACGGCGAGCTGGAAAGCGGCGCCAACGCCTGGATGGTGCAGTTCACCCTGGGCAACAGCCTGGAGCTGGCCAAGCAGGGCGACTGGAACCTGTTCGCCGGCTACAAGTACATCCAGCCCGATGCGCTGCCTGACGGCTTCAACGATTCCTCGTTCCACCTCGGCGGCACCAACGCCAAGGGTTACTTCCTCGGTGGCAACTACGGCCTGGCCAAGAACGTCTTCGCCACCGGCCGCTGGCTGAGCTCCGAGGCGGTGTACGGCGCGCCGTTCGACATCGATGTCTTGCAGCTTGAAATCAACACGCGCTTCTAGGGCGCAAGGGGCATTGTCATGACCAGTCTTGCTATGAACAGCACGGCGATGAACACGCGAGCCAGGGCAGGGCGCTGCCTGTTGTTGACGCTGGGCGTGCTGCTGGCCAGCGGGGCCAGCGCCGAAGGCATGGAGGAGCGCCTGCGCACCCAGTTGCGCAGCACCACCCAGCAGTTGCAGGCCCTGCAGAGCGAACAGGCCCAGGCCAGCGCCGCCCGCGTCGCCGCCGAGAACCAGGCCAGGCAGGCGCAGGCGCAGATCAAGCAACTGACCGCCGACCTGGCCAAGGCCCGCGGCGTCGCCGAGCAACTGGCCGGCCAGCAGCAGAACCTGCACAGCCAGGCCCAGGCGCAGATGGCCGCCAGCAGCGAGCAGATCGGCAAGTTCAAGAAGGCCTATGACGAGTTGCTGGTCATGGCCCGGGCCAAAGAGGCCGAGCGGGCCCGGCTCCAGGCGCAATTGAGCGAACGTGACACACAAGTGCAGCAATGTTCGGTCAAGAATCAGCAGATGTATGGCGTGGCCAAACAGATTCTCGCGGCCTACGAAAAGATCGACGTGGCCGAGGTGATGAAAATCCGCCAGCCCTTCGCCGGCGGCGCCCGGGTCAAGTTCGAGGAACTGGCCCAGGGCTTTGGCGACGACCTGTACAAGACCCAGTTCGATGCCCCCCAGGCAGCGAGCACCCACTGAATATCAGGGAAGAATCGAGCATGACTGAACCAACCCAACTGATCGCCAGCGTCACCCCGCAGAGCCTCACCGAACTGCTGCAAGGCGCCGGCTACCGGGTCAACCAGACCGACCAGAACGGCATCGTGCAACTGCTCAGCGCCAGCCAGGGCATCGGCTACGCCGTGCGCTTCGGCAACGCGGCGGGTGCTGAACCGGGCCGCTATGTGGACTTCACCTTCAGCTGCGCGCTGCGGGTCCAGGGCGAGTTGCCGGCGGGCCTGGCCGAACTGTGGAACGCCTCGCGACGCTTTGCCCGGCTCTCGGTGCAGGGCGAGTTCCTGGTGATGGAAATGGACGTGGTGGTGGCCGGGGTCAGCCACGATCACCTGCGCAGCCAGCTGGAACTCTGGGACCGGCTGTTGCAGGAATTCATCGTCTACCTGCGCGACTACAGCCAGCACGCCGCGCGCCTGCAGGCCCAGGCCGATGCGCCCGAAGCAGCGCCTGAAACAACGCCCGAGGCCGCCGAGGTGCCTGCGCAGTGAAGAAGCCAAGCCTGATGGTCGGTGTCGGAGCCCTGGCCCTGGTGGCGCTGGCGGTGTGGCTGGGCGTGCGCCCGGGCAGCGACCCGGTGGCGGCGCAACAGCCCAGGCCGATGGCCGCCAGCCCGGTCGACGATGGCCCGGCGGTGGCGCGCCTGGGTAACCAGCGGGTGGCGCCGGAGGAGCTCAAGGCGCTGTTCGCGGCGTTGCCCGAGCCGTCCCGCGAGCAGCTGCGGGGCAATCGCCCGGCCCTGGAAAACTGGATTCGCACCCGCCTGGCGGAAAAGGCTGTGCTCGAACAGGCCGATGCCCAGGGCTGGCGCCAGCGTCCGGACGTGGCCTTGCAGACCCGGGTGGCCACCGAGCAGATTGTCTTTCGCGACTACTTGCGTTCGGTCAGCCAGGTGCCGGCCGGTTACCCCAGCGAGGCCGAGTTGCAGCAGGCCTACGACGCGGGCAAGGCGCAGTGGCAGACCCCGGCCTTGTACCGGGTCAGCCAGATCTTCCTCGCGGTGAGTGACCCGCAGGCGCTGGAAGCAACGCGCAAGCAGGCCCAGGAACTGAGCAAGAAGGCCCAGGCCGCCCCCGGCGACTTCGCCGCCCTGGCCAGCCAGTATTCCCAGGAGCCCGACAGCGCCCGGCGCGGCGGCGACTCGGGTTTACAGCCGTTGCAGCAGTTGGTGCCCGAGGTCCGCGGCGCGGTGGCGCGCCTGAAGGTCGGCGCGGTGTCCGATGCGGTGCAGAGCGCGGCGGGTTTTCACGTGCTCAAGCTGACCGAGCAACAACCGGCCCGCACCGCGACCCTGGACGAGTTGCGCGAACGCCTGACCCAGGCCCTGCGAGCGCAGCGCCAGGAGCAGATCGCCAAGGCCTACCTGGAAGGCATGCTCGACACCGCGACCCTGAGTATCGACGGCGCGCAGTTGAACAAGGTGCTGGAGGAAAAGCTGTAGGGGGGCGGCGTGGCTGATTCCGCTATCGCGAGCAATCGAGCGTCGACCGGCTGCTCCTACACAAGCAACGCAATCCCCCTGTAGGAGCGAAGCTTGCTCGCGATGGACGGCAACGCCGTCCGACCCGCTATGAACAACGTGCAATGGATGCCATCACCCACACGACAGGGAGTCACCCATGTCCTTTCTGGAACCCGCCCCGATCTCGGGCATCACACCCTACATCGCTCCGGCCGAACCCCGGGAAGCCTGGCTGGCCCTGGCCGCCGGAATCGAGCCGGAGCTGGCCCAGTATTTCCTGGTCACCGCCCGTTGCGGCTGCTTCATGCAGGCGGCGCGCAGCCTGAACATCAAGTCGACGCTGCTGCGCAAACAGCTGGCGCACCTGGAGGCACAGTTGCGTCGCTCCTTGTTCAGCTTCCAGGGCAGCGCCCTGAGCCTCAGCCGCGAAGGCCAGCAACTCAAGGCGCAACTGATCGCCCTGGCTCACGAACGCACGCTGCCGGTGCTCGAACAGCCGCTGCTGCGCCTGGCGGTGGCCGAGTCGATCCTGCATGACATCCTCGGCCGCGACCTGATTTCCCTGTTGCGGCGCAACGCCAGCGTGCGCCTGGAGATCATCTCCATCGACAGCGAGCTGTCGCTGCGGGCCCTCAGCGCCGACGTGGTGGTGTGGCTGGGCGGGGTGGATTCGCCGGCACCGGGGCCGAGTTTCGTCACCAGTCCGCCGCAGCCGCTGGTGCGCCTGGACTATCTGCCGCATATCGCCAAGCGTTACTCGCGGGTCGCGGCGCGCCCCGACAGCCTGGACGACCTGGCCGACTACATGCTGGTGCAGTGGCAGCAGGATCGTCAGGTCGAGCCGCTGCGACCGTGGAACCAGTTGGTGGAGCAGCGCCTGGCGGGGGTGGTGCAGGTGCATTCCTACGCGCTGATGCTGGAGATGATCCGTTGCAGCGCCTGCATCGGCCTGCTGCCCCATTACATGAGCCGCTTCGACCGCGGCCTGACAGCACTGCCCGGGCTGTTCGACGAGGCCATGCCGCGTCAGGTATGGATGGCGGTGAATGCCGAAGTGGAGCACGACGCCGAGGTGCGGATGCTGGTGGAGCTGATCCTGAACACCTTCAATGAGCGCAGCGAATGGTTTGAATAGCCGCCGGCACGCTGCTGCTTCGCCCTGCTTCTGTAGGAGCGAAGCTTGCTCGCGAAACAATCTCAAGGACGACGCAAGACCTACTGGCCTAATCGCCAGCAAGCTGGCTCCTGCAGGAGGGCGGTTGTACCGGAGAAGGCGCCTGCAACACGCTCCCTCTCGCCACCCGTGCCACTGGCGCTCTACACTCGACGGCCCTACTGCATAAACCAAGGAAGACTTATGCCCGTCGAGACCCCCACCTTCGTCATCGAACGTTTCAGCGAAGCCCATGTGCAGGGCATCACCGCGCTGTACAACGACCCTGCGGTCGCCTGTCAGACCCTGCAAATGCCATTTCAACCTTCCGAGGTCTGGCGCAATCGCCTGGCGCCGAACAACGAACGGCTGGTATCGCTGGTGGTGCTGCACCAGGGCGCGGTGATCGGCAGTTGCAGCATCGAGCAGTACTCGCGCATCCGCCGCGCCCATTGCGGCGGCGTCGGCATGGGCGTGGCGGTGGAATGGCAGGGCCAGGGCGTCGGCAGCCGCTTGTTGGCGGCGGTGCTGGACGTGGCGGACAACTGGATGAACCTGCATCGGGTAGAACTGACGGTGTTCGCCGACAACGAAGCCGCCCTGGGCCTGTACCGCAAGTTCGGCTTCGAGCGCGAAGGTCTGCTGCGTGATTACGCGGTGCGCGACGGTCAGTACGTCGACGTCCTGAGCATGGCGCGCCTGCGCCGCACGCCCCAGGCCTGATTCGCCCCTGTAGCCGCTGCCGAGCGCCAGCGAGGCTGCGATCGCCCGGAACGGGCGCGGCGGACTTCAGATTGCTGAGGTCCTTCGGACCTATCGCAGCCTCGCTGAAGCTCGGCAGCGGCTACAGGCTAGCGGCGGTCAATAGGGGGAAGTCAGGCTCGAGCTGAATGCACTACCACTCACCATCCAAGGCAAACGCCACCGCTGCCCGCGCATGCAGCTCGGTGGTGTCCAGCAGGGGCAGGGGGCTGTGTTCCGGTTTGAGCAGCAGGCCGATCTCGGTGCAGCCGAGGATGATGGCCTGGGCGCCGCGCTCCATCAGGGCCTGGATCACCTGCTGGTAGCGCTGGCGCGAGGTCTCGCTGATGACGCCCACGCACAACTCGTCGTAGATGATCCGGTGCACGGCCTGGCGGTCCACGGCGTCCGGCACCAGCACCTTGAGGCCGCGATCGACCAGGCGCAGCTTGAGAAAATCCTGTTCCATGGTGAAGGCCGTGCCCAGCAGGCCCACGCTGAGGGTTCCAGCCTCGAGCGCGGCTTCGGCGGTCGGGTCGGCGATGTGCAGGAAGGGCACCGACAGCACGGCCTGAATCTGCTCGGCGACCTTGTGCATGGTGTTGGTACAGAGCACCACGCACTCGGCGCCACCGGCCTCCAGGCGGCGCGCCGCATCCACCAGGATCTCTGCCGCGAGGTCCCAGCGCCCGGCGTGCTGGGCCTGTTCGACAGGCCCGAAGTCGACGCTGTACATTAGCAGCCGCGCCGAACGCAGCGGGCCGAGACGGTCCCGTACCTGCTGGTTGATAAGGCGGTAATACTCGGCGCTGGACTCCCAGCTCATGCCGCCGATAAGGCCGATGGTGCGCATACACAGCTCCTGTTGCTGACCAACCTGAATGCCGAGAGTGTCCCGTGGCACAGCCCCGCGATCTATCAAGAAATTTCATATGCCCGGCGTGCTGAGCGACAAGGCCCAGGGCTACGAGCTGCCGCGCCGCGAGCTGCTGGGCGGCACGCTCGACCTGCAATTGCTGCCGCGCGCGGCCTACAGTGCGCGCGATCCGTTGCAGTGGCAAAGCCTCGGCGTGAGCCTGGAGCGCCAGCGGGGCGTGCATGCCATCGGCAGCGACCGGCGCGAGGATTTCGACAGCTGGCCGGGGACCCTGGCCTTGACCCCGGCCGGGGTCGAGGTGTTTTCCGAGTCGCCCCACGGCGGTGAATACCTGCTGCTGCGCTGGCTGGCCGAACCACAGGGCCTGGATATCGCCAGCGGTTCGCGGCGTCTGCAGCTGCCAGGACATGCGAGGGCCCTGGCGCTGGGACGGCAGGCGCGGCGGCTGTTGCTGGACCCCAACCAAGATCAGTTGGCCCTGGAACAATGCGCCTTGCAGTTCGCCGGCCTGGCCGTCCTCGACAAACCACCGACCAAAGCTGTCAGGCGCACCGAGTTCAGCCGGGTGCTGACGCTGATCGACCAGCAGTTCGCCGAGCCCCTGTCACTCTCTGAACTGGCGGCCTGCAGCGGGCGCAACGAACTGCGGTTCCTGCGCGACTTCACCCGCGCCATCGGCATGACGCCCCATGCCTGGCTGGTCGAAGTGCGGGTCCAGGCGGCGCGCCGGCTGATCGAGCACAGCGACCTGTCGCTCGCCGCCATCGCCCTGGAAACCGGTTTCGCCCACCAGTCCCATATGGGCAGCGCCTTTCGCAAGATCCTCGGCCTGACCCCCAGCCAGTACCGCGCCCTCCGCTGCGGGCGGGGCTGAGGGCGAGCGCGCGTTCACCGTTCGGCAGCCGTGCCGCCAGGGTTCGGCTTTTAGTCATACGACGCGGGCGTGCATCTGCCATGATCGAGTTCCGCAATCGCGGTTCCTCGAAGAGGCATGAACATGGACGACGTACAGCAACTGGGCGAGATGCTTCGCCACTACGCCGAAAGCGAAGCCCACAAGAAACAGCTGTTCGAAAGCCAGTCGGTGGTCTGGACGAACCGTATCAATGAGCTGTTCGAGCATATCCAGCAGTGGCTGGCGCCGGTGCTGATGCCGGACCTGCTGGCCTTGACTCGCGAACCCTACGTGGCCTTCAGCCCCAGCGTCCCGGTGGAAACCTCGACCTTCAAGACCGAGAAACTGACCATCGTCATCGCCGGCAAACCGGTGGAGTTCGTGCCCGATGTGATGGGCGCCGCCGGGCAGATTTCCCTGGCGGTGATGGGCCTGACCGCCGCGCGTTACGGCAGCGTGTCCCTGGTGGGCCTGCCCGACGGCAGCTGGCAATGGCGCAAGGCCAATGGCCTGAAGGAACCCGACGTCTTTACCTTCGACGGCAACTTCCTGGCGTCGCAGCTGCAGGTGCTGATTCCCCGGGAGCGTGGGTGAGGTCAGGGATCAGGGCTGCGGAGCTGGCAGCACCTTGAGTTGATAGATCCTCTGCGCTTTCTGCCCTGGGCATTGAGTCCCGTAGCTACTGGCATACGCGTTGATGGTATAGGTGCCCGGCGTCAGCGGTTTGCCAGTGATCAGCGCGTAATGGGTTCTTTTCTGGTAACTCAGCTCCAACCCCTCGGGCAACGGGTAGTCGGGGTGGATATAAAAACCGGTCAGCGGCGTATCGGCGCCCACCACCTCCAGCTTGACGCTGAACGGCTGGCCGGCGACGGCACTGGGCAGTGTCTCTGGCTGCATTGTGAGATCCGGACGGGTATAGCAGCCGGGAACAAATCCCAGCCCACAACCGCTGAGCATGAGTGAAAGAGCAATAGCGGAAATCAGTGCGCGCTTCATGGGAGTTTCCTGGGGGCCGTTCAAGGGATCTTGCTGAACACAAGGCCGCCGTATATGTATTTGAGAATGGTCTGCAGGGTCGATCCCGCTGGGATCTGATGCAACAACTCACCCCAGGAAAAGATCCTCGAGGAACTGATGGTGTCACTCGGTGCAGTGGCCGGGGTGATGGGGCCGGATAAGGTTTTTGCCGGTTGCTCCCAGGTAACCCAGTGGTTTTTCATTTGCCCTGCATTGGCTGCCAGCATCCCCGCGCCGATAAGGGTCGCGACATGAGTACCGGGGCGAATGTACTGGAACAGTTCGCTCAACTGATTCTGGTTTATATGGGACGAGAACTGGGTGTTGTCGAAAAGGATCTCGGCTCCTGCTTGCTTGAACCATTTTCTGAGCCCCGCGGGCAGGGTGATCCCAGAGAACATGTCATCTGGTTCGTCATAGGCGAACAATATGTTTTCACTGTCACGCAAGCTGGCCAGGGTGATCCAGTCGATAGCCCAGATGCGGTCACCTTCTGCACCGTGACTGAAGTTTTTTGGATTGCAGGCGCCGTGGCTCGGCTTGATGTGCAACTGCCCGATGGTCGTTTCACCGGTTTCCCAGAGCTCGGTGATGGCTTTTGCGTACAGGTCGGGGCGATCCATCAACAAGGCATAGAAGAAGGTGGCCGGACCGCAGAGGCTGGTCTCTTTCTGGTCGGGGTAGGCGCTGATCGGATGAAAGCGTTTCAGGCTGCCACCCTGCGCCTTGGCCAGACGAGCCTCGATCTGCTCGTGAATCTTGCTCTTCTCGAACGGGTCTCGTGGGGTGCCCATGGGGTGAGCCGGATCGTTGAAGACCCGCTCCTTTATCGGTGCTGCCTGAAAGTCGTCGAGAATTTTTGCTGCTGCCACCAGCGGATTGCTGACGGCGGCCGGGATGGTCGGGGTCAGCGCTGCTACAGCTGGCGCGCCAGTCAGCGCTGCGGCCTGCGGGGCAGAAGGCGCGGGAGGCAGCAGGGCGGCCACGACGGCAGCTGTGTTCGGCATCGCCGACACCGCGCTGACGGGCGCCGCTGTAACGGTATCGCCAATGATCACACTGCCCGAACCGCCGACGATAATGCTGCCGTGGTCACCGGTACTGCTCTGTACCGCGGCATTGCGGCCATTGATGAAGACGGTTGCCGACACCCCACCGACGATCGCCGCACCGCAGGCGCTCTGGTCGTTGTGCCGGGCCGCGGCCAGGCCGTCGAAAAGAACATCGGGGGAGCCGCTGACGATGGGGTTGGTGCCGTGGCCCGGCATCGGGCAGGAAGTCGGGTCGGTTACCCGCGCGGCCGGTTTTCCGCTCATTCTAGAAACGTCCGTGTTTGTTCAGCGGCGAAGACTAAGCGAAACACCCGCCGTTGGCCAATCGGGCTCCGTTGCAGTTACAGCGGCGGTCAGGCTGCGAGGCGGGGTCAGATCTCTACATTGCCCCAGCCCGGCCGGGCTTCGGTCGGTTCCGGCGCCACGGCGTCGATCTTCTTGCCGGTGGCCAGTTCCACCCGGCGCGCCACGTCCGGGTCGTCGGCGAAGGGGATCAGGCTGGCGTCGTCGAGGCTCTTGGCCGATTGATGACGCAGGCAGTAGCCGATGCTGAGGTAAAGGAAGGTCACGCCGAGCAGGTCAAGGGCGAATTCGATCATCGGAGGGCTCGCTGTGCTGCAGGAGAGGGATGAACGACGCGGGCCGGGTGTGGCTCGCGTCGTGCTCTTGGGCGATCAGGCGATCTGGGCGTCGCTGAGGGCCAGGCGCGGGTCGGCCACGCGCACGGTGCGCCAGGTGTTGTAGGCCATCAGCAGCATGCCGCTGAGGAAGAACACGCCCCCGGCGAAGCGCACGATAAAGCCCGGGTGGCTGGCCTGCAGGGCTTCGACGAAGGAATAGGTGAGGGTGCCGTCGTCGTTGACCGCGCGCCACATCAGGCCCTGGGTGATGCCGTTGACCCACATCGAAGCGATGTAGAGCACGGTGCCGATGGTGGCGAGCCAGAAGTGCAGGTTGATCAGCGGGATGCTGTGCATCTGCTCACGGCCGAAGACCTTGGGCACCATGTGGTAGATGGCACCGAAGGTGATCATCGCCACCCAGCCCAGGGCGCCGGCGTGGACGTGGCCGATGGTCCAGTCGGTGTAGTGGGACAGGGCGTTGACGGTCTTGATCGCCATCATCGGCCCTTCGAAGGTCGACATGCCGTAGAAGGCCAGGGACAGCACCAGAAAGCGCAGGATCGGGTCGGTGCGCAATTTATGCCAGGCGCCGGAGAGGGTCATCATGCCGTTGATCATGCCGCCCCAGCTCGGTGCCAGGAGGATCAGCGACATGGCCATGCCCAGCGATTGCGCCCAGTCCGGCAGGGCGGTGTAGTGCAGGTGGTGCGGGCCGGCCCAGATGTACAGGGTGATCAGCGCCCAGAAGTGCACGATGGACAGGCGATAGGAATACACCGGGCGCCCGACCTGCTTGGGCACGAAGTAATACATCATCCCCAGGAAACCGGTGGTGAGGAAGAAGCCCACGGCGTTGTGGCCGTACCACCACTGGACCATGGCGTCGGTGGCGCCGGAGTACACCGGGTAGGACTTGAACCAGTCCACCGGGATCGACAGGTGATTGACCACGTGCAGCATGGCGATCACCAGGATAAAGGCGCCGAAGAACCAGTTGCCGACGTAGATGTGCTTGGTCTTGCGCTGCACCACGGTGGTGAAGAACACGATGCCGTAGACCACCCAGACCACGGCCATCCACACCGCGCCGGAGAATTCGATTTCCGCGTATTCCTTGGTGGTGGTGTAGCCCAGCGGCAGGGTGACCAGCATGATCAGGATCACCGACTGCCAGCCCCAGAAGGTGAAGGCGGCGAGCTTGTCGGAATACAGCCGCACCTGGCAGGTACGCTGTACCGCGTAGTAACTGGCGGCGAACTGGGCGCTGCCGGCGAAGCCGAAGATCACCAGGCTGGTGTGCAGCGGGCGCAGGCGGCCGAAGCTGGTCCAGGGCAGGTCGAGGTTCATTTGTGGCCATACCAGCTGGGAGGCGATCCACACCCCCATGGCCATGCCGATCACGCCCCAGGCCACGGTGGCGATGACGAATTGGCGCACCACCTTGTAGTTGTAGGCCGGTTCCATTGTTGCTGTGCTCATGGTCAATGCTTCCACGGTTGCAAAGGCTTGCCAGGCCACCCGGCCTGGCATGCCATGCACTGTAGAAAGCAGCGGCGAAACAAAACAGGCTCAGAAAAAAACCATTAATACGGATCAGATTTGCCCGCCTGCTGGTGCAGGTCCGGGGCCGGCTGATACGGTTTTTTAGTTTTTACCTGAATCTGTAACGCTCTGAGCCGTAAGGGCATAGTCACCGCCACACCAAAACCCCCGGATCACCCCTGGAATGCCATAACCCCGTGGCCCTGTAGCCGCTGCCGAGCGCAGCGAGGCTGCGATCGGCTGCAAAGCAGCCGCAAAGACCGACACATGTGTTCTGTCAGCCAGACCGCATCGTCCGGATTGCGAGCGCTACGCGCTCGGTCGCAGCCTCGCGTTGCTCGGCAGCGGCTACAGGATTGCAGTGGCTTCAGGGGCGGGATTGGGGTCAGCACTGATGAGGCCGTGACATGTATCACTATGACGAGTACGACCGGGCCCTGGTCTTTGAACGGGTGGCGCAGTTTCGCGATCAGGTCGAACGCTTCATGGCTGGCGAGCTGAGCGAAGAAGAGTTCCTGCCGCTGCGCCTGCAGAACGGCCTGTACATGCAGAAACACGCCTACATGCTGCGGGTGGCCATCCCTTACGGCACCCTCAGTGCGCGGCAGATGCGCACCCTGGCCAGCATCGCCCGCGACTACGATCGCGGCTACGGCCACTTCACCACCCGGCAGAACATGCAGTTCAACTGGATCGAGCTGGCCCAGGTGCCGGACATCCTCGAACGCCTGGCCGGCGTCGAGATGCACGCAATCCAGACCTCCGGCAACTGCGTGCGCAACATCACCACCGAAGCCTTCGCCGGGGTGGCCGCCGACGAGCTGATGGACCCGCGGCCCCTGGCGGAGATCCTGCGCCAGTGGTCGACCATCAACCCGGAATTCCTGTTCCTGCCGCGCAAGTTCAAGATCGCCATCTGCTCGGCCCGCGAGGACCGGGCGGCGATCATGATGCATGACATCGGCCTGTACCTGTACCGCGACTGGCGCGGGCAGATGCTGCTGCGGGTGATGGTCGGCGGCGGCCTGGGGCGCACGCCGATCCTCAGCCAGCAGATCCGCGACGGCCTGCCGTGGCAGCACCTGCTGTCCTATGTCGAGGCGGTGCTGCGGGTCTATAACCGCCACGGCCGGCGCGACAACAAGTACAAGGCGCGGATCAAGATCCTGGTCAAGGCCCTGGGCATCGAGGCCTTCGCCAAGGAAGTGGAGGAGGAGTGGCAGCACCTCAAGGACGGCCCGGCGCAGTTGACCGAGGCCGAATACCTGCGGGTCGCCAGTGCCTTTATCCCGCCGCTCTACGAGCGCCAGCCAGCCACCGATCTCGACTACGGCAGCCGCCTGGCCGAGGAACCGGCTTTCGAGCGCTGGGTGGCGCACAACGTCAAGCCGCACAAGGTGCCGGGCTACGCCAGCGTGGTGCTGTCGACCAAACCCGGCAGCACCTCGCCGCCCGGAGACGTGACGGCGGCGCAGATGGAGGCGGTGGCCGAGTGGTCCGAGGCCTTCGGCTTTGGCGAGATCCGTATCGCCCACGAACAGAACATCGTCCTGCCGGACGTGCCCAAGGCCGCGCTGCATGAACTGTGGCGGCTAGCGGGCGAGCAGGGCCTGGGCTGCGCCAACGTCGGCTTGCTGACCGACATCATCGCCTGTCCCGGCGGCGACTTCTGCGCCCTGGCCAACGCCAAGTCGATCCCCATCGCCCAGGCGATCCAGGCGCGCTTCGATGATCTGGATTACCTGCACGACCTGGGTGACATCAGCCTGAACATCTCCGGCTGCATGAACGCCTGCGGCCATCACCACATCGGCAATATCGGCATCCTCGGCGTCGATAAGAACGGCAGCGAGTGGTACCAGATCACCCTCGGCGGCGCCCAGGGCAAGCACAGCGCGCTGGGCAAGGTCATAGGCCCGTCGTTCAGCGCCGAGGAAGTGCCCGGGGTGATCGAACGCATCATCGCCACCTTCGTGCGTTACCGGGAAAGCGAGGAGCTGTTCGTCGATACCGTGCAACGCATCGGCCTGGAGCCGTTCAAGGAGCGGGTCTATCCGAAAGTGCTGGAGGCACAGCCATGAGCCAGCACTGCGACCGGGCAACAGAAAGCACAGCCGTGAGCGAGGAATTACAGCCGTGAGCGAGAGACTAAAACCATGAACAATCTGTTGCGCTTGCAGGATGGCCAGGCTGGGCGGGTCGAGGACGATCCCTGGAACCTGGTGCGCGAGGTGGACGGCCCGCTGCCCGAGGGGCCGCTGATCTTGCCCCTGGCCCGCTGGCTGATCCGCCGCATCGAGCACGAGCCGGCGCGGGACGGGGTCTGGCTCGGCCCGGACGATGAGGTGGAAAGCCTCAGGCCCTGGCTCAAGCTGATCCCGCTGATCGCCCTGGATTTTCCCAGCTTCCGTGACGGCCGCGCCTACAGCCAGGCCTACCTGCTGCGCACCCGCCTGGGCTGGATGGGCGAACTGCGGGCGGTGGGCGATGTGTTGCGTGACCAGCTCAGCCATATGCGCCAATGCGGTTTTGACAGCTTTGCCATCCGCGAAGACAAATGCGCCGACGACGCCCTCAAGGGGCTGGCGGGCATGAGTGTGCTTTACGGGCGCTCGGCGATCGAGCCGCGGCCGCTGTTCCGGAGGCGCTGAAGAGAGGCGCCGGCACCGGCCGGCGCTTCCATCGATGCTCACCGTCGCCCGTGAACAGGGCAGGCAACGGCCATTGTCTGGCCGCCAGGGGCATTTGTCCTTGGGTCGCTGATGGCACTTTGGTAGAGTCCCACCCCTTATGAAGGAGCCAGGGATCGGCGTCCGGCGATCAGTCGCAGGCGTGCCTGGCATGGGCCATCCATGGAAGAGAGTCGCGGCTGTGAGCGTTGCTAAAAAGATACTCGGGTTGTTTTCGTTGTTGCTGATCCTGACCCTGTGGGTCGGCTATTTCTATGTGTACCAGGATGCCCGCAGCGGGCGCCTCGGCGACCCCCTCGACAGCTACGGCTGGTGCGGCCCCGCCGCGGATTCGCCGCATTCCTTCAAGCGCGATTATCTGCTGCTCAGGGTCACCAACAGCACCCAGGGCGAGTTCAGGGTATCGGGAGAGGTCAACGTTTCCGAGCGCACCTACAACCGCTACGAACTGGGCCGCTACCCGCTGAAATTGCGCCTGGAACCCTTGCAGTCCACCTACAGCCTGCCGCCGTTGTTCTTTGAAGAGGTCAAGGTCAAGCCCTTGAACCGCAACTTCAATTCGCCGCACAAGAACGCCTACGCAGACCTGGAAAGCCGGCCGATCCGGGTGATCGGCGAGTCCAGCCGGTTTCCCTTCGAGGTCTACCGTTACGGCTACAAGCCGGTGCTGTACATCCTCAAGGGCAACGAGCAGGTCGACCTGCCGTTCAAGCGCATCACCACGCAGATGAACCTGTCCAATACCTTCACCCCGACCCGGATGTACAACCCGGCGGACTACATCGCCGAGCAGAACAGCCTGGTCCAGCCCGGCGACTATCCGGCCTATGGTGCCAGCGAGTGCGCCTTCAGCATCGAGCGTAAAGGCTCGTTCAAGATCATCGTGCTGCTGTTGTTGCTGGTGCTGTGCCTGCCGCTGCTGATGGTGCTGTACCGCGACGAGCCGACCATCGACTTTCTCGCCACGCTGCTGGGCGTGGCGGCGGTCCGGGTATTCCTGGTCGGGCCGCTGCAGGACTACCAGTTGTACGGCATCGACTTCGTGTTTGGCGCCGTGATCGTCCTGGCCGGGACCTTTTCCCTGCTCAAGGCCATGCGCATCGACGCTCGGCGCGAGGCGGCGGCAAGGCGCGGAACGACTTGGTAACGGACGGGCTGGTAACGGGCTTGGGCAAGGTGCGGCTTTGACGCCGCACCTGTATCTGTCCGATCCGACAAGAATTCTCTGGCCTGCTTTGGCGATTAATCCGCTTTTGCTGTGCTGATATGCCCGCTATTGGCTATACCTAAATTTCCTCAAACCAGTAGCGCTTCCGGATTTCTGACAGGAGTTACCCCATGAAGCTCGCATCAATGATGAGCACGCTGTGCCTGGCCACCCTCGGGTTGGTGGGCTGTTCCAGCAACGTCACCCAGCCCGACGAGTATTCCGGTTTTCTCGGCGACTACAGCCAGCTCAAGGAGGCCAAGTCGCCGTCGGGCGTAGAAGTGATGCGCTGGGTCGATCCCAAGCTGGACCTGAAGCAGTACAGCAGCGTCTATATCGAGCCCACCCAGTTCTATCCCAAGCCGCAGCCGACGGTGAAGATCCCGCAGAACACCTTGTACGGTATCAACCGCTATTACGACGAGGCGCTCAAGCGCGAGATCGGCCAGGCCATGCCGCTGGCCAGCGCACCGGGGCCAGGCGTGATTGTGGTGCGCGCGGCGATCACCGCCGTGAGCAGCAAGACCGAAGGCCTGAAACCCTACGAAATCATTCCCATCGCCCTGGTGGCGGCGGCGGTGAGCACGGCCAGCGGAATCCGCGACCAGGAGACTACCCTGGGTACCGAGGCGCAGTTCATCGACGGCGGCAACAACAAGGTGATCGCCCAGGTGGTGCGCAAGGGCAGCGGCAAGCCGCTGCAGAACGACACCCAGATCATGCAGCCTGCGGACGTGAAAAACGTCATCGACGGCTGGGCCTCAGACCTGCACCAGTCCTTTAAGAAACTGAAAAAGTAGTTGGGGCCGGGGTATCTCCCGAGCATTTTTTTGCCCACTGCGTCGGGGGCAGGGCGGGTGCCTGACCCCTTCACCGAGCAGGGCCGGCAGTCAATCAAAAGCACAGGTTTCGCTGGCGAGGCGAGGGCACAAGGCCTGCCGACGGCATCGTCCATGGCAGGTTTTTTCCGCCCACAGCAGGGTGACGGGCTCCTGGGTCGAATGGCAGCGGAGCTTCAAGGCCTGCCCGGATGTTCATGTGAATGGTGATGATTTCCATGTTTTTTGAATGGTTAAGTTAATGTAATTTATCAATAGTAACAAATTCAATAAAAACATATAGTTATAGAATATTTGTGATGTTATTAATTACATATTATTGATGCTCTCAAGGAGCTTTGCTGGCATGCCTGTGGTCGGACGCACGACTTTTATCGCCGGTCTCAGCCCGGCCCAGGCGCTGGATTTCTGCCTTGACGGCGCCAACTTCCCGAAGATCTTTCCCGGGCGCATCAGCCCTGTGAAAGGTGTGGGTATCGACAGCCTGCGGCTCAGTGCCGGACGCCAGTTCAGCTTTCGGCACGGGATGTGGGGGTGTCATACCGGCGACATGGACGCTGGTTATACGTGAGGTCAGCGCGCTGGCCGGGTTGACGACTGTCGCTTCGAGCCTGCGGGCTGGATGGCGGCAGCCTCGCGTTCTGTATCCACTCAAGGGCGCAAAAGGGCGACAATTTGTATCCCGGGCATAGGTAGCCGGAGCGTTTCATGTTTAACTTCCGGCCTCTCGATGTTCTTTACAGCTGTTCAATGACAATCGTTTAAAAGGACTCCGTTCATGGCTCAAGTCACCCTTAAAGGCAACCCGGTTCAAGTCAACGGCCAACTGCCACAAGCCGGCTCCAAGGCGCCAGCGTTCTCCCTGGTGGGCGCCGGCCTGGCCGACATCACCCTGAGCAGCTTTGCCGGCAAGCGCAAAGTGCTGAACATCTTCCCAAGCGTCGACACCCCGACCTGCGCCACCTCCGTGCGCAAGTTCAACGCCCAGGCCAACGACCTGAACAACACCGTGGTGCTGTGCATCTCGGCTGACCTGCCGTTCGCCCAGGCCCGTTTCTGCGGCGCCGAAGGCCTGGAAAACGTGCAGAACCTGTCGACCCTGCGTGGCCGCGAGTTCATCGAAAACTACGGCGTGGCCATTGCCGACGGCCCGCTGGCCGGCCTGACCGCCCGCGCGGTGGTGGTGCTGGACGAGAACGACACCGTGCTGCACAGCGAGCTGGTCAAGGAAATCGCTGAAGAACCTAACTACGACGCGGCCTTGGCCGTTCTGAAGTAACAGGTTTTACAATTATTCACGGCCTGGCCCTGTCCAGGCCGTTTTTATTTGTGCTTCAGTGGCTTAGCAGACACTTGCAAACGTAAGCCCAAGGTAAATTGCCGGTAAAGGCGCTTTGCTAAACACCGGCCAGTGCTTATCTTTCAGCCTTCTGAAAAAGATCCCCTCGCGCCCAATGGTTGATCATTCCATGCAATCCTCCGTTTCCCGCAACTCCCGTCGCTGGCTGCTCGGCCTGCTTGTCCTGTTGGCCATCGTCGGCCTGTGCTGGAAATTCTGGCCGGCCTCGACCACCCACAAGGATGCCGCCGGGCAAAAGGCTGCCGTCGGACACACCGGGCGCAGCGGGTCGATGCGGCCAGGGTTCGGTGGCGCGAGCGGGCCGATCCCGGTGCGGGTGGCACCGGCCACGCGCGGGGACTTCCCGCTGTATTACAAGGCGCTGGGCACCGTCACCGCGCTGAACACCATCAATGTGCGCAGCCGGGTGGCGGGTGAGCTGGTCAAGGTGGCCTTCGAGGAAGGGCAGATGGTCAAGGCCGGCGACCTGCTGGCGGAAATCGATCCGCGGCCTTACCAGAACGCCTTGCTCCAGGCCGAAGGCACGCTGTTGCAGAACCAGGCCCAGCTGAAGAACGCCCAGGTCGACTACGAGCGTTATCGCGGCCTGTACGCCCAGGACAGTATCGCCAAGCAGACCCTGGACACCGCCGCGGCGCTGGTCGGCCAGTACCAGGGCACGGTCAAGACCAACCAGGCGGCGGTCAACGACGCCAAGCTCAATCTCGAATTCACCAGGATCCGCGCGCCGATCACCGGTCGCGTGGGCCTGCGCCAGCTGGACGTCGGCAACCTGGTGGCGGCCAATGACACCACCGCGCTGGCGATCATCACCCAGACCCAGCCGATCAGCGTTGCCTTTACCCTGCCGGAGAACAACCTGAGCAGGGTGCTGGAGCGTTATCGCAGCGGCGCCAGGCTGCCGGTGGAAGCCTGGGACCGCGGCGACCAGACACTGCAGGCCAGCGGCGTGCTGCAAAGCCTCGACAACCAGATCGACACCACCACCGGCACCCTGAAGTTCAAGGCGCGCTACGAGAACCGCGACCAGGTGCTGTTCCCCAACCAGTTCGTCAACGTGCGCGTGCTCGCCGACACCCTGAAAAACGTGGTGCTGGCACCGTCGGCGGCGGTCCAGTTCGGTACCAACGGCACCTTCGTCTACGCCCTGGACGGCGACAACAAGGTCAAGATCCGCCAGTTGCAGGTCGGTGACAGCAACGGCGACTCCACCGTGATCAAGGCCGGCCTGGAAGCCGGCGATCGCGTGGTGCTGGAAGGCACCGACCGCCTGAAAGACGGCAGCGAAGTGGAGGTGGTGAACACCACCGAGGAAGTGCCGACCACCCCGACCCAGCACCTGCAGGGCAAGCCGGCCAGTTCGGCGACTACGCCTGCCACGGCCCCGGCCGCTGACGCCCCGGCGAGCAAGGTCGGCGCATGAACCTGTCGCGGCTGTTCATCCTCCGTCCGGTAGCCACCACCCTGAGCATGCTGGCCATTGTCCTGGCCGGCCTGATCGCCTATCGCCTGCTGCCGGTCTCGGCGTTGCCCCAGGTCGATTACCCGACCATCCGGGTGATGACCCTGTACCCCGGCGCCAGTCCCGACGTGATGACCAGCGCGGTCACCGCGCCCCTGGAACGCCAGTTCGGCCAGATGCCCGGCCTGACCCAGATGGCCTCCACCAGTTCCGGCGGCGCCTCGGTGCTGACCCTGCGCTTCAACCTCGACATCAATATGGATGTCGCCGAGCAACAGGTGCAGGCCGCGATCAATGCCGCGACCAACCTGCTGC
The DNA here is from genome assembly GCF_028640915.1 of Pseudomonas sp. B3G-3. NCBI lineage: Bacteria > Pseudomonadati > Pseudomonadota > Gammaproteobacteria > Pseudomonadales > Pseudomonadaceae > Pseudomonas > Pseudomonas sp. B3G-3. The sequence goes on from NZ_JAQZAB010000104.1 coordinate 181,616, forward strand.
CCACGGATCTGCCGGCGCCGCCGGTGTACAACAAGGTCAACCCGGCGGACACCCCGGTGCTGACCCTGGCCATCACCTCCAAGACCATGCTGCTGCCCAAGCTCAACGACCTGGTCGATACCCGCATGGCGCAGAAGATCGCGCAGATCAGCGGCGTCGGCATGGTCAGCATCGCTGGCGGCCAGCGCCAGGCGGTGCGGATCAAGGTCAACCCGGAGGCCCTGGCGGCCAACGGCCTCAACCTGGCGGACGTGCGCAGCCTGATCGGCGCCTCCAACGTCAACCAGCCCAAGGGCAACTTCGACGGCCCGACCCGGGTGTCGATGCTCGACGCCAACGACCAGCTGACTTCGCCCAAGGATTACGCCGAGCTGATCCTGGCCTACAAGAATGGCGCGCCGCTGCGCTTGAAGGACGTCGCGCAGATCGTCGGCGGCGCCGAGAATGAACGCCTGGCGGCCTGGGCCAATGAAAACCAGGCGGTGCTGCTCAATATCCAGCGCCAGCCCGGGGCCAACGTGATCGAGGTGGTGGACCGGATCAAGGCGCTGCTGCCGAGCATTACCGACAACCTGCCGGCGGGCCTCGACGTCACCGTGCTCACCGACCGCACCCAGACCATCCGCGCCTCGGTCACCGACGTGCAGCACGAACTGCTGATCGCCATCGCCCTGGTGGTGATGGTGACCTTCCTGTTCCTGCGCCGGGCCAGCGCCACGGTGATTCCGTCGATTGCCGTGCCGCTGTCGCTGATCGGTACCTTCGGCGTGATGTACCTGGCGGGCTTCTCGGTCAACAACCTGACCCTGATGGCCCTGACCATCGCCACCGGCTTTGTGGTCGACGATGCCATCGTGATGCTGGAGAACATCTCGCGCTTCATCGAGGAGGGCGACAGCCCGATGCAGGCCGCGCTCAAGGGCGCCAAGCAGATCGGCTTCACCCTGGTGTCGCTGACCCTGTCGCTGATCGCCGTATTGATTCCGCTGCTGTTCATGGCCGACGTGGTCGGGCGGCTGTTCCGCGAGTTCGCCATCACCCTGGCGGTGGCGATCCTGATTTCCCTGGTGGTGTCCCTGACCCTGACGCCGATGATGTGCGCGCGCCTGCTCAAGCGTGAGCCCAAGGAAGAAGAACAGGGACGGTTCTACCGCGCCAGCGGCGCCTGGATCGACTGGTTGATCGCCAGCTACGGTCGCTGGCTGCAATGGGTGCTCAAGCATCAGCCGCTGACCCTGCTGGTGGCCGTCGGCACCCTGGCGTTGACCGTGTTCCTGTATATGGTGGTGCCCAAGGGCTTCTTCCCGGTGCAGGACACCGGGGTGATCCAGGGCATTTCCGAAGCGCCGCAGTCGGTGTCCTTCGCCGCCATGAGCCAGCGCCAGCAGGACCTGGCGAAAATCATCCTGGCCGACCCGGCGGTGGAAAGCCTGTCGTCCTATATCGGGGTCGACGGCGACAACGCCACCCTCAACAGCGGCCGGCTGCTGATCAACCTCAAGCCGCACCGCGAACGCGACCTCAGCGCCGCCGAAGTGATTGCGCGCATCCAGCCCCAGGTCGACCAGTTGGTGGGCATCCGCCTGTTCATGCAGCCGGTGCAGGACCTGACCATCGAGGACCGGGTCAGCCGTACCCAGTACCAGTTCAGCCTGTCGTCGCCGGATGCCGACCTGCTGGCCCTGTGGAGCGGGCGCCTGGTGGATGCCCTGGCCCACCGGGCGGAACTCACCGACGTCGCCAGCGACCTGCAGGACAAGGGTTTGCAGGTGTACCTGGTGATCGACCGCGACGCCGCTTCGCGCATCGGCGTCTCGGTGTCGAACATCACCGACGCGCTGTACGACGCCTTCGGCCAGCGGCAGATTTCCACCATCTACACCCAGGCCAGCCAATACCGCGTGGTGTTGCAGGCCCAGGCCGGGGAAAGCATCGGCCCGCAGGCGCTGGAACAGATCCATGTGAAGACCATCGACGGCGGCCAGGTGCGGCTGTCGAGCCTGGCCCGGGTCGAGGAGCGCCAGGCGCAACTGGCCATCGCCCATATCGGCCAGTTCCCGGCGGTGATGATGTCGTTCAACCTGGCGCCCGGCGTGGCCCTGGGGCAGGCGGTGGACATCATCGAGCAGGTGCAGCGGGACATCGGCATGCCGGTGGGCGTGCAGACCCAGTTCCAGGGCGCGGCCCAGGCGTTCCAGGCTTCGCTGTCGAGCACCTTGCTGCTGATCCTGGCGGCGGTGGTGACCATGTACATCGTGCTGGGGGTGCTCTACGAGAGCTACATCCACCCGATCACCATCCTTTCCACGCTGCCGTCGGCGGCGGTGGGGGCCTTGCTGGCGCTGATCCTCAGCGGCAACGACCTGGGCATGATCGCGATCATCGGCATCATCCTGCTGATCGGCATCGTCAAGAAGAACGCGATCATGATGATCGACTTCGCCCTCGACGCCGAACGCAACCAGGGCATGGCCCCGGAGCAGGCGATCTACCAGGCGGCGCTCCTGCGTTTCCGACCGATCCTGATGACCACCCTGGCCGCGCTGTTCGGCGCCGTGCCGCTGATGCTGGCCACCGGCTCCGGCGCCGAACTGCGCCAGCCTCTGGGCCTGGTGATGGTCGGCGGCCTGTTGCTGAGCCAGATCCTCACGCTGTTTACCACGCCTGTTATTTACCTGTATTTCGATCGATTGGGACGCCGCTTTGGCAAGCCTGACTCGAAAGAGGTGGTGGTATGACGGCGAGCTACAAGCTTCAAGCTTCAAGCCGCAAGTCAAAGCCTGCGCGATCCCTGCTTTTCTCTTGCAGCTTGCAGCTTGAAGCTAGTGGTTGCCACCTATGAATCTTTCAGGTCCATTCATCAAACGCCCCGTGGCAACCATGCTGCTTTCATTGGCGATTATGTTATTGGGCGGCGTCAGCTTCGGCCTGCTGCCGGTGTCGCCGCTGCCGCAGATGGACTTCCCGGTGATCGTGGTCCAGGCCAGCTTGCCGGGGGCCAGCCCCGAGGTGATGGCATCCACCGTGGCCACGCCCCTGGAGCGTTCCTTCGGCGCGATCGCCGGGGTCAACACCATGAGCAGCCGCTCCAGCCAGGGTTCGACCCGGGTCATCCTGCAGTTCGACCTGGACCGCGACATCAACGGCGCGGCGCGGGAAGTGCAGGCGGCGATCAACGCCTCGCGCAACCTGCTGCCCAGCGGCATGCGCAGCATGCCCACCTACAAGAAGGTCAACCCGTCCCAGGCGCCGATCATGGTGCTGTCGCTGACCTCCGATGTGCTGGAGAAGGGCCAGCTGTACGACCTGGCCTCGACCATCCTGTCCCAGAGCCTGTCCCAGGTGTCCGGTGTCGGCGAGGTGCAGATCGGCGGCAGTTCGCTGCCGGCGGTGCGCATCGAGCTCGAGCCGCAGTTGCTCAACCAGTACGGCGTGGCCCTCGACGATGTGCGCAAGACCATCGCCGAAGCCAACGTGCGCCGGCCCAAGGGCTCGGTGGAGAACAGCGAGCAGATGTGGCAGGTGCAGGCCAACGACCAGCTGGAGAAGGCCAAGGACTACGAGCCGCTGATCATTCACTACAAGGACGGCGCGGCCCTGCGCCTGAAAGACGTGGCCAAGGTCAGCGACGGCGTCGAGGACCGCTACAACAGTGGCTTCTTCAACGACGACGCGGCGGTGCTGCTGGTGATCAACCGCCAGGCCGGGGCCAACATCATCGAGACGGTCAATGAGATCAAGGCGCAGTTGCCGGCGTTGCAGGCGGTGTTGCCGGCCAGCGTCAAGCTCAACCTGGCGATGGACCGCTCGCCGGTGATCAAGGCCACCCTGCATGAAGCCGAGATGACCCTGCTGATCGCCGTGGCCCTGGTGATCCTGGTGGTCTACCTGTTCCTCGGCAATCTGCGCGCCTCGCTGATCCCGACCCTGGCGGTGCCGGTGTCGCTGGTGGGCACCTTCGCGGTGATGTACCTGTACGGTTTTTCCCTGAACAACCTGTCGCTGATGGCGCTGATTCTCGCCACCGGGCTGGTGGTGGACGACGCCATCGTGGTGCTGGAGAACATTTCCCGGCACATCGACGAAGGCATCGCGCCGATGAAGGCAGCCTACCTGGGAGCCAAGGAAGTCGGCTTCACCCTGTTGTCGATGAACGTCTCGCTGGTGGCGGTGTTCCTGTCGATCCTGTTCATGGGCGGGATCATCGAGAGCCTGTTCCGCGAGTTTTCCATCACCCTGGCGGCGGCGATCATCGTGTCCCTGGTGGTGTCCCTGACCCTGACCCCGATGCTTTGCGCCCGCTGGCTCAAGCCCCATGTGCCGGGCCAGGAGAACGGCCTGCAGCGCTGGAGCCAGCGCGGCAACGACTGGATGGTGGCGAAATACGCCAGCAGCCTGGACTGGGTGCTGCGCCACAAGCGCCTGACCCTGCTCAGCCTGTTCGTGACCATCGGCGTCAACATTGCGCTGTACGTGGTGGTGCCCAAGACCTTCATGCCGCAGCAGGACACCGGCCAGCTGATCGGTTTCGTGCGGGGCGACGACGGCCTGTCGTTCACCGTGATGCAGCCGAAGATGGAAATCTTCCGCCGCGAGGTGCTCAAGGACCCGGCGGTGGAGAGCGTGGCCGGCTTCATCGGCGGCAACAACGGCACCAACAACGCCTTCATGCTGGTGCGCCTCAAGCCGATCAAGGAACGCAACATTTCCGCGCAGAAGGTCATCGAGCGCCTGCGCAAGGAAATGCCCAAGGTGCCCGGCGCCCAGCTGATGCTGATGGCCGACCAGGACCTGCAGTTCGGCGGCGGTCGCGAACAGACCACCTCGCAGTATTCCTACATCATCCAGAGCGGCGACCTGGGGGCATTGCGCGAGTGGTACCCGAAGGTGGTCATCGCGCTGCGTGCCTTGCCGGAGCTGACCGCCATCGACGCCCGCGAGGGGCAGGGTGCCCAGCAGGTGACCCTGGTGGTCGACCGCGACCAGGCCAAGCGCCTGGGGATCGACATGAACATGGTCACCGCGGTGCTCAACAACGCCTACAGCCAGCGGCAGATTTCCACCATCTACGACAGCCTCAACCAGTACCAGGTGGTGATGGAGGTCAACCCGAAATACGCCCAGGACCCGATCACCCTCAACCAGGTGCAGGTGATCACCGCCGACGGTGCACGGGTGCCGCTGTCGACCATCGCCCATTACGAGAACAGCCTGGAAGACGACCGGGTCAGCCACGAAGGCCAGTTCGCCTCGGAAAGCATTTCCTTCGACATGGCCGAAGGGGTGACGGTGGAGCAGGGCACGGCGGCCATCGAGCGGGCGCTCGCCAAGGTCGGCATGCCTGAAGACGTGATCGTCAAGATGGCCGGCACCGCCGATGCCTTCGCCGCGACCCAGAAGAGCCAGCCGTTCATGATCCTGGGTGCGCTGCTGGCGGTGTACCTGGTGCTGGGCGTGCTTTATGAAAGCTACATTCACCCGTTGACCATCCTGTCCACGCTGCCGTCGGCCGGGGTCGGCGCCTTGCTGTCGATCTATGTGCTGGGCAGCCAGTTCAGCCTGATCTCGCTGCTGGGGCTGTTCCTGCTGATCGGCGTGGTGAAGAAAAACGCCATCCTGATGATCGACCTGGCGCTGCAGTTGGAGCGCCACCAGGGCCTGGGCCCGCTGGAGTCGATCCGCAGCGCCTGCCTGCTGCGCCTGCGGCCGATCCTGATGACCACCCTGGCGGCGATCCTCGGCGCCTTGCCGTTGCTGCTCGGCAGCGCCGAAGGCGCGGAAATGCGCCAGCCCCTGGGCCTGACCATTATCGGCGGCCTGGTCTTCAGCCAGATCCTGACCCTCTACACCACCCCGGTGGTCTACCTCTATCTCGATCGCCTGCGCCATAAATTCAACCACTGGCGTGGGGTCCGTACCGATGCCGCTCTGGAAACGCCGCTATGACTGACTGCTCGCCCCGCAACCTTCCTCAGCGCCTGGCCCTGGCCCGCGGTTCGCGGCTGTTGAGCCTGAGCTTGAGCCTGGCGCTGCTCAGCGCCTGCGCCATTGGCCCGGACTATCAGCGCCCGACCGTCGCCGAGCCTGCGCAATACAAGGAAGCAGCAGGCTGGCGCCAGGCCAGCCCCAGCGATTCCCTGGCCCGTGGCGCCTGGTGGGAACTGTATGGCGACCAACAGCTCAACGGCCTGATCGACAAGCTCAACAGCGCCAACCAGACCGTGGCGCAGTCCGAGGCCCAGTACCGTCAGGCCCAGGCCCTGGTGCGCAGCGCCCGTGGCTCGCTGTTCCCCACGGTCGACCTGAGCGCCGGCAAAACCCGCGCCAGCCAGGGCACCGGCAGCAGCAGTTCGGCCCTGAGCAGCTCCTCCAGCGGCATTCGCGACACCTACAACACCCAGCTCGGGGTGAGCTGGGAGGCCGATGTCTGGGGCAAGCTGCGTCGTGGCCTGGAAGCCAACGAAGCCAGCGCCGAAGCCAGCTTCGCCGACCTCGCGGCGATGCGCCTGAGCCAGCAGTCGGAACTGGTGCAGAACTACCTGCAACTGCGGGTCATGGACCAGCAGAAGCGCCTGCTCGAAGCCACGGTGGCGGCTTACCAGCGTTCGCTGACCATGACCGAGAACCAGTACCGCGCCGGCGTCTCCGGCAAGGACGCGGTGGCCCAGGCGCAAACCCAGCTGAAAACCACCCAGGCCGACCTGATCGACCTGATCTGGCAACGCGCCCAGCTGGAAAACGCCATTGCGGTGCTGATCGGCCTGCCGCCGGCCGAGTTCAGCCTGGCCGAGACCCAGGACATCCCGGCCTTGCCCCAGGTGCCCCTGAGCCTGCCGTCGCAACTGCTGGAGCGGCGCCCGGACATCGCTTCGGCCGAGCGTTCGGTGATCGCTGCCAACGCCAATATCGGCGTGGCCAAGGCCGCCTATTACCCGGACCTGACCCTGAGCCTGGCCGGTGGCTACAGCAGCAGTACCTACGCCGACTGGATCAGCCTGCCGAACCGCTTCTGGTCGGTGGGGCCGAAACTGGCCATGACCCTGTTCGACGGCGGCCAGCGCTCGGCGGAAGTCGACCGCACCGAGGCGGCCTACGACCAGACCGTGGCCAAGTACCGCCAGACCGTGCTCGACGGCTTCCGCGAGGTGGAGAACTACCTGGTGCAGCTCAAGGTCCTGGAAGACGAGGCCGCGGTGCGCCAGCAGGCCCTGGATTCGGCGCGCGAGTCGCTGCGCCTGACCGAGAACCAGTACAAGGCCGGGGTGATCGCCTACCTGGATGTGGTGGTGGTACAGGCCACCGCGTTGAACAACGAACGCAGCGTGCTGAGCCTGCTGCAAAGCCGGCTGGTCACCAGCGTGCAACTGATCGCCGCCCTCGGCGGCGGCTGGGACGGCCAGCTGCAGGCCAGCAAGGAGTAACAGGCTGAATCCGTGATCCGCCCGGGTTTACGACCGCTGCCTGACCCTTGTAGCCGCTGCCGAGCCCGCGAGGCTGCGAACGGTTTGGGCGGCACTCCGACGTAGCGACCGCAGCTCCTGAAACCACGGCCTGCCTGGATAAATGCGCTGCCTGGTTTCACGACCGCTACGCGGTCGCGCGCAGGCTGCGCCAGCGGCTACATCGATAGCGGCGAGCCTGGCGTTGTCAGGAGCCGGGTCGCTGTCACCGATTTGTTTTATCAGCCGGCTACTTTCGTCCGACTGATGGCTTTTTGCTTACTTTGTGAGTGTGTTTCTGTACGCAATCAGTACAATTGCGCCTTTTTACCGCCGGGCATGGAAGCTTCCGGCTCACGCCACGAGACGTTCATGCTCACCGGTACCTACTCTCCCGCCCTGGTTCTGATTTCCCTGTTTGTGGCGATTCTCGCCTCTTACACCGCGCTCGACCTGACCGGTCGCATCGCCACCACGCGTGGTCGAGCGGCGTTGCTGTGGATGGCCGGCGGCGCCCTGGCCATGGGCATCGGGGTGTGGTCGATGCACTTTATCGGCATGCTCGCCTTCAGCCTGCCCATCGATCTGGGCTACGACACCGGCATCACCGCGCTGTCGCTGCTGATTTCCGTGCTGTCCTGCGGTTTCGCCCTGTGGCTGGTGAGCCAGCAGAGCCTGCCGCTGTGGCAGCTGGCCTTCGGCGCGCTGGTCATGGGCGCCGGGATCAGCGCCATGCATTACACCGGCATGGCGGCGATGCGCATGCAGCCGGGTATCGACTACGACCCGAGCCTGTTCGGCGCCTCGCTGCTGATTGCCGTCGGCGCCTCGGCCGCGGCGCTGTGGATCGCCTTTCGCCTGCGCCGCAATACCCCTTATGTACGCCTGGCCCGCTGTGGGGCCGCGGTGGTGATGGGCATCGCCATTGTCGGCATGCACTACACCGGCATGGCCGCGGCGCGTTTCGCCGATGGCAGTTTCTGTGGCGCGGCGGTGGACGGCCTGAGCGGCAAGGGCCTGGACAACCTGGTGCTGATCACCACCCTGGCGGTGCTGGTCATTGCCTTGCTGACCTCGGTCCTCGACGCGCGCCTGGAAGCGCGCACCGCGGTACTGGCCGAATCGCTGACCGTGGCCAACCGCGAGCTGACCCAACTGGCGCTGCACGACACCCTGACCGGCCTGCCGAACCGCACGCTGCTGGCCGACCGGATCGACCAGGCGATGCAGCGGGTGACGGAGCAGGGCGGCTGTTTTGCCCTGATGTTCATCGACCTGGACGGCTTCAAGCCGGTCAACGATGCCTTTGGCCATCACATGGGCGACCAGTTGCTGCGCGAGGTGGCGGTGCGCCTGCGCGAAGACCTGCGCAGCCAGGACACCCTGGCGCGGATCGGCGGCGACGAGTTCGTGCTGCTGGTGCAACTGAACGAGGCGGACGACGCCTTGCGCCTGGCCGCGCGCCAGGTGGGGCTGATCGGCCAGGTGTTCCGGGTGGCCGAGCATGAGTTGCAGATCTCCGCCAGCGTCGGCATCGCGGTGTACCCGGGCAACGGCCTGACGCCCCAGGAACTGCTGATGAATGCCGATGCGGCGATGTACCACGCCAAGGGCACCGGCAAGAACGGCTACAGTTTCTTCGACGCCTCGATGAACAGCGACGCGCGCCGGCAACTGCAACTGTTGCAGGACCTGCGCCATGCCGTCGAGCACGGCGAGTTCAGGCTGTATTACCAGCCCAAGTTCGACGCCGCCAACGGCTTGCCGGTGGGCGCCGAAGCCTTGCTGCGCTGGGAACACCCGCAACTGGGCCTGCTGCTGCCGGACAAGTTCATCGACCTGGCGGAAAAGACCGGGCTGATCATCCCCATCGGCGAGTGGGTGCTCAACGAGGCCTGCCGGCAGATGCGCGAGTGGTACAGCGAAGGCTACGAAGGCTGGCGGATCGCGGTGAACATCTCGGCGCTGCAGTTCTGCCATGCCGGGCTGGTCGACAGCGTGGCCAGGGCGTTGAGCCGCCACCACCTGCCGGCCAACAGCCTGACCCTGGAGATCACCGAGACCACGGCCATGAGCGATGCCGATGCCAGCATGACCGTGCTCAAGCAACTGGCGGACATGGGCGTCGACCTGTCGATCGACGACTTCGGCACCGGTTATTCGAGCCTGATGTACCTCAAGCGCCTGCCGGCCAATGAATTGAAGATCGACCGCGGTTTTGTCCGCGACCTGGAACACGACAGCGACGACGCGGCAATCGTCTCGGCTATCGTCGCCCTGGGCCAGGCCCTGGGCCTGCGCATCGTCGCCGAAGGCGTGGAAACCGATGTGCAGCAAAGCTTCCTGACCCAGCTGGGCTGCGATTCGCTGCAAGGTTATTTCCTCGGCCATCCGCTGCCGGCCGCGCGCTTCATGCAGAACATCCATCAGGCCGAACAGCTGGCCCTCTGAGCGGCCTCGCAAGCCTGCCTGCTTCTCAGGTTCGCAGCCTGCGGCAGCGGCTACATCGATCGCGTTGTAGCCGACTCCTGTAGCCGCTGCCGAGCCCGCGAGGCTGCGATCGGTCGCGTAGCGAGCGTAACTCCAAGCCTGCGATCTGCCTGGATAGACACGCCGACCGGTGATCAGCCACGGGACGGATGACGGCCCCGAGAAGGTTTGCAACGCTGGCCCCAGGGTGTTTAATTGCTGGCGTTCAAAGATCAGCGAGGGAGTTGGCAGCATGGACAAAGTCATCCTCATCACCGGTGGCGGTCGCGGTATTGGCGCGGCCACCGCGCTGCTGGCCGCGCAACAGGGCTATCGCATCTGCATCAACTACCAGGCCGACGAACAGGCGGCCTTCCAGGTGCTGGAGCAGGTGCGCGGCCTGGGTGCCCAGGCGATTGCCGTGCGGGCCGATGTCAGCATCGAGGACGAAGTGATTGGCCTGTACCACCGGGTCGATGCAGAACTGGGGCGGGTCACCGCGCTGGTGAACAACGCCGGGACCGTCGGGCAGAAGTCGCGGCTCGACGAAATGTCCGAATTCCGCATTCTGAAGACCATGAAAACCAACGTGCTCGGGCCGATCCTCTGCGCCAAGCACGCGGTGCTGCGCATGTCGCCAAGGCATGGCGGGCAGGGCGGCAGCATCGTCAACGTGTCCTCGGTCGCCGCCCGCCTGGGCTCGCCCGGCGAGTACATCGACTACGCGGCCTCCAAGGGGGCGCTGGACACCTTCACCATCGGCCTGTCCAAGGAAGTCGCCGGCGAAGGCATCCGCGTCAACGGGGTGCGCCCGGGCTATATCTACACCGACTTCCACGCCCTGAGCGGCGATGCCGACCGCGTCAGCAAACTGGAGTCCGCCATTCCCATGGGCCGCGGCGGGCGCCCGGACGAAGTGGCGGAGGCAATCATCTGGCTGCTGTCGGACAAGGCCTCCTATTCCACCGGGACCTTTATCGACCTCGGCGGCGGCCGCTGATCCTCACGCGATAGACCCGACCTTGCAGGCGCCCGTTCTTAGCGGCCTGGAATGGGCGGCGGGGTGAAGCGGCGGGCGTACTCAAGCATGTCCCGAGGGAAGATCATGTGCCGCACCGCGCTGTCGTCAAGGCTGTACAGGTAGGCGATGGCCGCGGCTTCGAACGCCCAGTAACCAAAGTAACCGCCGTCCTCGTCGTCCAGGTGGCTGTCGTGCCAGGAGGCGTGCTCGAAGGCCGGATACCACTGGTTGCAATATTCCACCAGCAACTCACGGGCCTCGCTCGGGTCCTCGACATAGATAGCCTTGACCAGGGGCGTGTAGACCTCATGGTTCCACTGATCCACATCCTCGCGGTCGGGCAGGTAGGCCTTGAGCAGGTCCTCGACCAGGGTGTCGTCGCCGTGATAGCCGGCGCGGTCCTGCAGCGACGCCAGGCGCGGCAGCAGGTCGCTGCGCTGTAGCAGGATGCACAGGCTGATGACCTGCACGTACTCCTCGAAGTCGTGCGGGTAGTCGTCGATGGCCAGGGGCGCGATGTCCGGTGAGTCCTCATAGAGCGCCAGTTTGCGCTGATAGTCCTCGTATGCCTCGATCACCCCGTCCAGTTCCCGGGCCAGTTGTTCTATGGTCTCGCCGCCGGTGTAGCCCAGAATCAGGCGGTGCAGCCGTGCCTGCTGGACTTCCCAGGCCTTGAGGGAGGCTTCCTGTCTGGCGCAGTCGGCCATCATGGAGTGGGTCTGCCAGTGGGCTTCGACACCCTCCAGGCTTTCGAGCTGCTGGTGATACTGCTTGTGGCTGAGAAACACTTGTCTGCGGTTCATGTCGGGGGCTGGGCTCAGTAAACGGGAATCAGGGTGAAGGGCGCCTTGCGCTGGGAGGCTTCCAGCAGCAGGGTTGGCAGGTCCACATCGGCCGGTTCCAGCTCCAGCTCCGCCAGTTCCTCTGCCAGTTGCTGCGGGTCATTGGCCAGGGCGCGGATTGGCAGACGCTGGTAGGGCCGCGGGTCTTCGCCGTAGTACACCTTGGCCGGGCCGGGAGGAATGCCCTCCAGGCGGGCGAAGCCTTCTTCGTCCAGGCTGCCTTCGGCTTGCGAGCCGTCACTGAAAATAACCCGGTAGGCGGCGCCGGACACCGGTTCCAGGTTGGGGTAATGCAGGTTCAGCTCCAGCCAGTGGCCTTCGCCGGTGAGCGGCTCAAGGCCTTGGTTGATCGCCTGGGTGATACGGGCGGCGTCGCGGGTGGGTGTCTTGCCCGGCTCAAGGGAAGACTGCGGCTTGGCCAGCAAGGCCGGGCCGCAGCTGTGGGCGGCCGCCGAGTTGTTGCGTTGCATTGCGATCCACGGGGCAATGCGGTTGCGGACCGACTCCATGAGGAATTCGCTGTGTTCCCGGGCTTCATCGAGGTTGTGGATCACCAGCCGTTGTTGCTGGGGTGTCAGGCCATTGAAGGTGGAGGCGCTGCGCACGGCGCTGACGATCTCGGGCATTTCCTCGCTCAGGTGCCGTGGGTCCAGGCATTTTTCCAGCAACTGCTCGGGGCTGGTCTTGAGGCGGCAGACCTGCAGGGTGTGGCGGATCAGGTCGAACAGGCGTTCGGCGTGACGCTCGGGCGCGCGGTTGATCAGGCGCAGGATGATCTTCAGCTCCTGACCGGGGCCGGGGACCCAGCCGATCAGGGCCAGGGCCAGGTCGAAGAAGGCATTTTCCTCGTCCTTGGGGTTGTTCACCGCGTCCAGCTCGAAGATCGCCTGTATGCAGTCGTAGGCGTTGAGCTCCTGGGCCAGCAGTGGCAGGCGTCCGCGCTGGATGGCCTTGGTCAGCTCGGCCTTGGCCTCTGGATAGTCGTCGTAATACAGGTCTTCGACCATGTCGCGCTCCTTCCCTGGAAATTGGAGCGCGGATGCTGAATGAGTTGTGGCGGGGTGGCAAGGCCTCGGACTAGAACGACCGCACGATCCTGCCCAGGGTTTCCATGGCCTTTTCTGCCGCTTCGTTCCACGGGCTGCCGTAGTTGAGGCGGATGCAGTTTCGAAAGCGCTGGGTCGGCGAGAAGATCGGTCCCGGGGCGATGCTGATGCCCTGGGCCAGGGCCATCTGGAACAGCTTCAACGAATCCATCTGCGCTGGCAGTTCCAGCCACAGGAAGTAGCCGCCGGCCGGCTGGCTGACCCGGGTCTGCGCCGGGAAATAGCGGGCGATGGCGGCGAGCATGGCGCTCTGCTGTTCTTCCAGGGCGTAGCGCAGCTTGCGCAGGTGGCGGTCGTAGCCGCCGTGTTGCAGGTAGTCGGCGATGGCCGCCTGGGCCGGCATCGAGGCGCACAGCGAGGTCATCAGCTTCAGCCGTTCGATCTTCTGCGCGTAACGCCCGGCGGCGACCCAGCCGATGCGATAACCCGGGGCCAGGCTCTTGGCGAACGAGCCGCAATGCATCACCAGGCCCTCGGTGTCGAAGGCCTTGGCCGGTTTCGGCGCCTGCTGGCCGTAATACAGCTCGGCGTAGACGTCGTCCTCGATCAGCGGCACCTGATGGCTGCGCAGCAACTCCACCAGCTCCTGTTTCTTCGCCTCGGGCATGGTCGCTCCCATGGGGTTCTGGAAGCTGGTCATGCACCAGCAGGCCTTGATCGGATGCCGTTCCAGGGTCTGCGCCAGCACCCCGAGATCGATGCCGTCCCGCGGGTGCACGGGGATTTCCACCGCCTTGAGTTTCAGGCGCTCCAGCACTTGCAGGCTGGCGTAGAAGGCCGGGGCTTCGATGGCCACCAGGTCGCCGGGTTCGGTCACTGCCTGCAGGCACAGGTTCAGGGCTTCCAGGGCGCCGTTGGTGATCAGCAGTTCTTCCATGGGCAGCATCAGCCCGCCGACCATGTAGCGCAGGGCGATCTGCCGGCGCAGCTGCGGGTTGCCCGGCGACATGTCGGTGACCACCACGCGCGGGTCCATCTCGCGGCTGGCGCTGGCCAGGGAGCGCGACAGGCGTTGCAGCGGGAACAGGGTCGGGCTGGGAAAGGCCGAGCCGAACGGCACGGTGGTCGGGTCCTTGATCGAGTCCAGCACCGAGAACACCAGTTCGCTGACATCGACTTCGGTGGACTCGTTGACCTGGCTGCTGATCACCGGCTCCGAGAACGGGCTGGGCGCATGGGTGTTGACGAAGTAGCCGGAGCGCGGCCGGGCGCGGATCAGGCCGCGGCGTTCCAGCAGGTAATAGGCCTGGAACACCGTGGACGGGCTGACCCCATAGGTCTGGCTGGCATAACGTACCGAAGGTACGCGCTGGCCGGGGCCGAGCACCCCGGAGCGGATCAGTTCTGCGATGTCGTCGGCGAATTTTTCGTAGCGTTTCATGGGGCGGCTCGGGTTGGGGGCTGCGGTGGCTGAGGGATTTATCGCGAGCAAGCTCGCTCCTACAGGGGCCCGGGTAGGAGCGAGCTTGCTCGCGATAGCCGCAAAGCGGCGCCCAGTCTAAGGGATCAACGGTTCAAGGGCGCAACAAACCGGCTCTTGGCCACGCTGTAGATCTCTGGCTGGTCGGCGTCGACCACCTTGAAACTCAGCTCCTGGGAACTGCTCTGCGGCTTGTCGGCGATCATCGCCACCGACACCGGCAGGTCGACGATCTCGCCCGCGGCCAGGCTGATTTCACTCTTGCCCTGCAGCTGGAAGCCGTCGCCGTCCACCAGTTGCAGGCGGTAATCCTGGCGTTGCTGGGTCTTGTTGATGATCTTCAGGCTGTAGATGTTCTCGATCTGGCCCAGGCTGTTTTCGCGGAACAGGCCCCGGTCCTTGCTGACGTCCAGCGACACCATCGGCCGCTCCACCAGCGCCAGGGCCTGGGCGCCGATCATCACCAGCAGCACCGCGCTGTAGCCGATCAGGCGCGGGCGCAGCAGGTGGGTCTTGCCACCTTGCAGCTGGTGCTCCGAGGTGTAGCTGATCAGGCCCCGGGCATAGCCCATCTTGTCCATGATCGAGTCGCAGGCGTCGATGCAGGCGGCGCAACCGATGCATTCCATCTGCAGGCCGTCGCGGATGTCGATGCCGGTCGGGCAGACCTGCACGCACAGCTGGCAGTCGATGCAGTCGCCGAGGCCGATATCGGTGGGTTTCACGCCACGCTTGCGCGGGCCACGGATTTCGCCGCGGGCCGGGTCGTAGGAGATGGTCAGGGTGTCCTTGTCGAACATCACGCTCTGGAACCGCGCATAAGGGCACATGTGCATGCACACCGCCTCGCGCAACCAGCCGGCGTTGAGGTAGGTGGCGCCGGTGAAGAACAGCACCCAGAACAGGCTGACGCCGCCGATCTGCAGGGTCAGCAGCTCCTCGGCCAGCGGCCGGATCGGGGTGAAGTAACCGACGAAGGTCAGCCCGGTGAGCAGGCTGATGGCCAGCCACAGGGTGTGCTTGGCCGAACGGCGGATCAGCTTGTTCAGGTTCCAGGGCGCGGCTTGCAGCTTTATGCGCTGGTTGCGTTCACCCTCGGTGATCTTCTCGCACCACATGAACAGCCAGGTCCAGGAGCTCTGCGGGCAGGTGTAGCCACACCAGACGCGGCCGGCGAACACGGTGATGGCGAACAGGCCGAAGGCGCAGATGATCAGCAGGGCCGAGAGCAGGATGAAATCCTGCGGCCAGAAGGTGGCGCCGAAGATATGGAACTTGCTTTCCGCCAGGTCCCAGAGCACCGCCTGGCGGCCGCCCCAGTTCAGCCACACGGTGCCGAAGAACAACAGGAACAGGAACCCCGCGCCGCTCATGCGCAGGGTGCGGAACAAGCCGGTGAAGCTGCGGGTGTGGATCAGGTTGTCGCTGGATTTGGCCTTCGTCTTTGGGCGCGCAGGCTCGAATGTTTCTACTAATCGGACGGGGATTCTTTCGCTCATGGTCGTTCGCTCATCAGCCTCCATCAGGCCAATGAACTATGCCCAGCGATCTGTTTGCATAACAGACTCAGGTATCGCAATAAAAAGCAGATCAGATGGCCGCGAAGGACCGCCCTGCGACAACTTGCCATACCCGGAAAAGCGCCCGATATCGGGCGCAAGCGGTGTCTGGCACAAGCCTGTGGCGGATACTGTGATGCAGATCAGTCAAATCACCGAATCACTGTCGCTGGCGCGCAGATGGCGCCGGCCGTCGGTGGCGCCTGCTACGGTCAATGCGTTGGCTTCTGCTTCGGTGATGCAGATGCGCAGCCCTTCGAGGTCGACCGCCGGCAGATCGCACCTTTTGCCTGGCGTCGCTGTCCTCTCATTAAGGAGGGCCGCCTCGCCAGGGGCGTCGCCCGCCCGCCAACAAGACGCCGAACGGAAAAGGACCTGCGCATGAACGCCTGGTGGAATGAAGCCTGGGTCACCCTGCAAGCCGAGTTCGCCGACATCGGCGATGCCCGGCAACTCACCCAGATCACCGTACGCCTGCTGATCGCCGCGCTGCTGGGCGGCATTCTCGGTTTCGAGCGCGAGCACAAGGGCAAGGCTGCCGGGGTGCGCACCCATATGCTGGTGGCATTGGGGGCGGCGCTGTTCGTGCTGGTGCCGCAGATGTCCGGCTCCCAGGCCGATGCCATGAGCCGGGTGGTGCAGGGGGTGATCGCCGGTATCGGCTTTCTCGGCGCGGGCACCATTCTCAAGGGCAAGCAGGACGAGGAAGGGCACGTCAAGGGCCTGACCACCGCGGCCGGGCTATGGATGACCGCGGCGATCGGCGTCTCGGTGGGCGTTGGCCGCGAAGCCACGGCGGTGCTCAGCACCCTGCTGGCGCTGGCGGTCTTCAGTGTGATGCCCTGGATAGTGCGCAAGCTGGAAGGCGACGATGAACCGCCCGAAGGAACGCCCTGAAGCTTGTGGACACGCTCGCCGCCAGCAACGAAGGGATGCCCGCGACGGGTTGGCGACGGCAGCGACGGGCAACCGATTGTCTACGCTTGTCATGGTTTGGGCGTAATGCTGTGACCGCAAGCGATGACCGGCGCCGGATCGCTCGGCGGCTCCTCCTTGGGCGGCGGGGTCGTTTCCGGTGGATCTTCCTCGGGCACCGGTTGCGGCCCTGTTGGGGGCACGATTGGCGGCAAGGTCGGGCGATCGATGTTCGGATCGGGTGTTTCCGCAGGGATCGGGATACTCATCGGCATGGCCTCCTTTGTGCTTGGTTTTGCACAGTCGCCCAAGGTGGACCCTCGACCCGGTGATTTGATTCCCGGCGCGAAGGGAGGCAAATCCGGGTGAACTTTCCCGGCCCTGGTGTCTCGGAACCTAAGTGCTTCGCTGATCCGCGCGGGACGTTGCCGACACCGAGGGCCGATCTCAAAAGATGGCGCCGCGCCGGAATAGACCAGCAACAGAGCGTCCATGGGGCGTAAGGAGTGATGCTCGATGACTGCCGAGAAAAGACCGACTGAACTGCAATACAACCCGAACCTGCCGCTGTCGCAGGCCTTGTTGCTGCCACGTATCGTCATCGAGAACACCCGGCCGCTGATCGACGGTGGCCAGTTCGCGGTCAAGGCGGTGGTGGGGCAGGTGGTGAAGGTCAGCAGCAAGGTGTTCGCCGATGGCCACGACAAGCTGGCCGTGCGCATCCGCTGGTGCGCCGAGAACGACAGCCACTGGCACAGCGAAACCATGGAAGACCTCGGCAACAATAGCTGGGAAGGCCAGTTCACAGTGCCCAGCCAGGGCCGCTACCTGTATTGCATCGAGGCCTGGATCGATCAGTTCGCCAGCTTCTGCTACGACCTGCAGAAGAAACACCAGGCCGGCATCGCCGTCAGCCTCGAATTGCAGGAGGGCCGCAGCCACGTGTTGCAGGCCGCCGAGCGCAGCGAAGGGCCGCTGCGCGAGCAGTTGCTGGCGCTGCACCATGAACTGGCGACGCTGCTCGAAGCCGAGCAGGTGGCGCTGTTCCTGCACGAACGCAGTGCACAACTGATGGCCGAGGCCGACTACCGCCCGTACCTGAGCCTGAGCCCGGAATACCCGCTGGACGTGGAACGCGAGCGCGCGCAGTTCGCCAGCTGGTACGAGCTGTTTCCCCGCTCGATCACCGACGATCCGGCCCGACACGGCACGTTCAATGATGTGCACTCGCGCCTGGCGATGATCCATGACATGGGTTTCGACGTGCTGTACTTCCCGCCGATCCATCCCATCGGCCGCAGCTTCCGCAAGGGCCGCAACAACTCGCTGACCGCCGGCCCCGACGAGCCGGGCAGCCCCTATGCGATCGGTGGCGAAGAGGGCGGCCACGAGGCGATCCACCCGCAGCTCGGCAGCCGCGAGGATTTCCGCCGGCTGGTGGCGGCCGCCGCCGAACACGGCCTGGAGGTCGCCCTGGATTTCGCCATCCAGTGTTCCCAGGACCACCCCTGGCTCAAGCAACATCCGGGCTGGTTCAACTGGCGCCCGGACGGCAGCATCAAATATGCCGAGAACCCGCCGAAGAAATACCAGGACATCGTCAACGTCGACTTCTATGCCATCGAGGCCATCCCCAGCCTGTGGCTGGAGCTGCGTGACATCGTGGTCGGCTGGGTCGAGGAGGGGGTGAAGATCTTTCGCGTGGACAACCCGCACACCAAGCCGCTGCCGTTCTGGCAGTGGCTGATCGCCGATGTGCGGGCGCGGTACCCGGAGGTGATCTTCCTCGCCGAGGCCTTCACCACGCCGGCGATGATGGCGCGCCTGGGCAAGGTCGGTTATTCCCAGAGCTACACCTATTTCACCTGGCGCAATACCAAGAGCGAACTGGCGACTTACTTCACCGAACTGAACCAGTCGCCGTGGCGCGAGTGCTACCGGCCGAACTTTTTCGTCAACACGCCGGACATCAACCCGTTCTTTCTCCATGACTCGGGGCGCC
The DNA here is from genome assembly GCF_028640915.1 of Pseudomonas sp. B3G-3. NCBI lineage: Bacteria > Pseudomonadati > Pseudomonadota > Gammaproteobacteria > Pseudomonadales > Pseudomonadaceae > Pseudomonas > Pseudomonas sp. B3G-3. Next base: position 200,389 of record NZ_JAQZAB010000104.1, read on the forward strand.
CGGGGTTTCTCATCCGCGCCGCGCTGGCCACCATGGGCTCGGGCCTGTGGGGCATGTACTCGGGGTTCGAGCTGTGCGAGTCGGCGCCGGTTCCGGGGCGCGAGGAATACCTCGACTCAGAGAAGTACGAGATCCGCCCCCGGGATTTCAGCGCTCCGGGCAACATCATTGCCGAGATCGCCCAGCTCAACCGCATCCGCCGGCAGAACCCGGCGCTGCATACCCACCTGGGCCTGCAGGTCTACAACGCCTGGAACGACAACATCCTGTATTTCGGCAAGCGTACCGCCGACCTCAGCAACTTCATCCTGGTGGCGGTCAGCCTCGACCCGTTCAACGCCCAGGAGGCGCATTTCGAATTGCCGCTGTGGGAGCTGGGCCTGCCCGACGATGCGCAAACCCAGGGCGAGGACCTGATGAACGGCCATCGCTGGACCTGGTACGGCAAGACCCAGTTCATGCGGATCGAACCCTGGCAGCAACCGTTCGGCATCTGGCGTATCAGCGTTGCTTGACGCGATCGGTGTAGCCGCTGCCGCAGGCTGCGATCGGCCCGGAACGGGACGCGCTCTTGAGGCCGTCGAAGGCCCTGCGGGCCTTATCGCAGCCTCGCGGGCTCGGCAGCGGCTACAGGGCAGTGACACAGCCACGGATCAATGAATTTTTCAGGAGTTACCCATGGCGAAGAAAACCAGGTCAGCCACCTTCATCAAGGACCCGCTCTGGTACAAGGACGCGGTGATCTATCAGGTTCATGTCAAATCCTATTTCGATTCCAACAACGACGGGATCGGCGACTTTCCCGGGTTGATCGCCAAGCTCGACTACATTGCCGACCTGGGTGTGAACACCATCTGGCTGCTGCCGTTCTACCCCTCGCCGCGCCGCGACGATGGCTACGACATCGCCGAATACCGTGGCGTCAGCCCCGACTACGGGACCCTGGCCGATGCCCGGCGGTTTATCGCCGAGGCCCACAAGCGCGGGCTGCGGGTGATCACCGAGCTGGTCATCAACCACACCTCGGACCAGCACCCCTGGTTCCAGCGGGCGCGCAAGGCCAAGGCCGGCTCCAAGGCGCGGGATTTCTATGTGTGGTCCGATGACGATCAGAAGTACGACGGCACGCGGATCATCTTTCTCGACACCGAAAAATCCAACTGGACCTGGGACCCGGTGGCCGGCCAGTACTTCTGGCACCGCTTCTATTCCCACCAGCCGGACCTCAACTTCGACAACCCGCAGGTGATGAAGGCGGTGCTGTCGGTGATGCGCTACTGGCTGGACATGGGCATCGACGGCCTGCGCCTGGACGCGATTCCCTACCTGATCGAACGCGACGGCACCCACAACGAGAACCTGCCCGAGACCCACGACGTGCTCAAGCAGATCCGCGCCGAGATCGATGCCAACTACCCGGACCGCATGCTACTGGCCGAGGCCAACCAGTGGCCGGAAGACACCCAATTGTATTTTGGCGATGTGAAGGGCAACGACGGCGACGAATGCCACATGGCTTTCCACTTCCCGCTGATGCCGCGCATGTACATGGCGCTGGCCCAGGAAGACCGCTTCCCGATCACCGACATCCTGCGCCAGACCCCGGAGATTCCCGCCAACTGCCAATGGGCGATTTTCCTGCGCAACCACGATGAGCTGACCCTGGAGATGGTCACCGACCGCGAGCGCGACTACCTGTGGAACTACTACGCCGCCGACCGCCGCGCGCGGATCAACCTGGGGATTCGCCGGCGCCTGGCGCCGCTGATGGAGCGCGACCGGCGCCGGGTCGAGCTGCTCAACAGCCTGCTGCTGTCGATGCCCGGCACGCCGACCCTGTATTACGGCGACGAGATCGGCATGGGCGACAACATCTACCTGGGCGACCGCGATGGCGTGCGCACGCCGATGCAATGGTCGATCGACCGCAACGGCGGCTTCTCCCGGGCCGACCCGGCGAGCCTGGTGTTGCCGCCGATCATGGACCCGCTGTACGGCTACCAGTCGGTGAATGTCGAGACCCAGGCCGGCGACCCGCATTCGCTGCTCAACTGGACCCGGCGCATGCTGGCGATCCGCAAACAGTCCAAGGCCTTCGGCCGCGGCAGCCTGAAGATGCTGTCGCCGAGCAACCGCCGGATCCTCGCCTACACCCGCGAATACACCGGGCCCGACGGCAAGCACGAGATCATCCTCTGCGTGGCCAACGTCTCGCGCAGCGCCCAGGCGGCGGAGCTGGACCTGTCGGCGTTCGCCGGCATGGTGCCGGTGGAGATGCTCGGCGGGAACGCCTTCCCACCGATCGGCCAGCTGAATTTCCTCCTGACCCTGGCACCCTACGGTTTCTACTGGTTCGTCCTGGCGGCGGAAAACCAGATGCCGAGCTGGCATGTGGAACCGGCCCAGAGCATGCCGGACTTCACCACCCTGGTGCTGAAAAAGCGCCTCGAGGAATTGCTCGAAGCGCCGTCGCGCACCACTCTGGAGCAGAGTTCGCTGCCGACCTGGCTGCCCAAGCGCCGCTGGTTCGCCGGCAAGGACAGCGCCATCGAGCAGGTGCACATCGCCTACGGCGTGCGCTTCGGCGATCCGCAGCATCCGGTGTTACTCAGCGAGCTGGAGGTCAGCGGCGGCGGCCAGAGCGGGCGCTACCAACTGCCGTTCGGCCTGCTCGGCGAAGAGCAGATCGGCGCCGCGCTGCCGCAGCAACTGGCCCTGGCCCGGGTTCGCCGGGGACGCCAGGTGGGGCTGATCACCGACGCCTTCGCCCTGGAAAGTTTTGTCCACAATGTCCTGCAGGCGATCCAGACGCACACCGTGCTGCCCTGTGGCGAGGGCGAGATCCGCTTCGAGGCCACGCAGCAGCTGGCCGCGCTCGGCCTGGGCGCGGACTCCGAGGTGCGCTACCTGTCCGCCGAGCAGTCCAACAGCTCGGTGGTGATCGGTGGCAGCCTGGTGCTCAAGCTGATCCGCAAGGTGGCCAGCGGCGTGCACCCGGAACTGGAGATGGGCGCCTACCTGACCGCCGCCGGCTTCCAGCACATTTCACCCTTGCTCGGTTCGGTGATTCGTCGGGACGGGCAGGGCGACAGCCTGTTGATGATCGCCCAGGGCTACCTGAGCAATCAGGGCGACGCCTGGGAGTGGACCCAGAACAACCTGGAGCGGGCGATCCGCGACGAACTGGCCGACGCCATGTCCGAGCAGGACCAGCATTACAACGCCCTGGGCGAGCTGCGCGACTTTGCCGGCATGCTCGGCCAGCGCCTGGGGGAAATGCACCAGGTCCTCGCGGCGCCGACCGCCAACCCGGACTTTCGCGCGCAGCCGAGCACGGACAAGGATGCCCAGGCCTGGGCCAGGCAGATCGGCGCGCAGCTGGAACGGGCCTTGCACTTGCTCCAGCAGCATCACGCCGAGCTGACGGCCGAGGATCAACAGCGCGTGGCGTCATGGACCCGACACAAGCAGGCGATCCTGGCGCATATCCAGGGCCTGGCGAAACAGGCGGTCGGCGGCCTGCGCATGCGCGTCCACGGCGACCTGCACCTGGGCCAGGTGCTGGTGATCAAGGGCGATGCCTACCTGATCGATTTCGAGGGCGAACCGGCGCGGCCGCTGGACGAGCGCCGGGGCAAGCACAGCCCGTACAAGGACGTCAGCGGCGTGCTGCGCTCCTTCGACTATGCCGCGGCGCTGGCCCTCAGCGGCCAGAGCCTCGACGCTTCGGCCCACACCCTGGCGGCCCGGCAGCGGGTTGCCGAGCGTTATCTGCACGAAGCCCGCGAGTCGTTTGTCCGGGCGTACCGGCTGGCGGCAGCTAGTCTTGCTCATGCCTGGCAGGACAAAAACGGGGAGGACGCCGCGCTGGCCTTGTTCAGCCTGGAAAAAGCAGCCTACGAAGTGGTGTATGAAGCGGAAAACCGTCCTGCCTGGCTCGCGGTACCGCTGCGCGGGCTGCAGGCGCTGCTGAGTGATATGAAGGTTGAGTGATGTGAAACCCTTTTCCGATACAAAAAGTGGTGGAGAGCAGTCATGAGTTTCTCGAACAAGGAACAGGGTGAGGTCAAACAGGCAATGCCCGGCGCCCGGGATGTCGAGGCGCTGGTGCGCGCCGAGCACCAGGATCCCTTTGCCGTACTCGGCCCCCATGGCGACGACGCCGGTGGCCAATTCATTCGTGCCTTCCTGCCGGGCGCCCTGAGTGTGCAGGTGCTGGCCCGCGATGGCACTACCGTGCTGGGCAGCCTGGAGGGCACCGAGGTGCCGGGGCTGTTCGTCGGGCATTTTGCCCAGGCCCAGCCCTATCTGCTGCGCACGCAATGGGCCGGTGGCGAGCACATCGGCGAAGACCCTTACAGCTTCGGCCCGTTGCTGGGGGAGATGGACCTGTACCTGTTCGCCGAGGGCAACCACCGCGACCTCAGTAGCTGCCTCGGCGCACAGCTGAAAACCGTGGATGGCGTCGACGGCGTGCGTTTCGCGGTCTGGGCGCCGAATGCCCGGCGGGTCTCGGTGGTCGGCGACTTCAACGTCTGGGACGGGCGGCGGCACCCGATGCGCCTGCGCCATCCGTCCGGGGTCTGGGAGCTGTTCGTGCCGCGCCTGGGGCCGGGCGAAGCCTACAAATATGAAATCCTCGGCGCCCACGGCATCCTGCCGCTGAAATCCGACCCGGTGGCGCTGGCCACCCAGCTGCCGCCGGACACCGCCTCGAAAGTCGCCAGCCCGCTGAGCATCGACTGGCAGGACCTCGACTGGATGCAGGCCCGGGGCGAGCGCCAGCGCGCGGACGCACCCCTGTCGATCTACGAGCTGCATGCCGGCTCCTGGCAATGCGAGGTGGACGATCTGGGCGAGGTGGCGCGCCAGTACGACTGGCACGAACTGGCCGAGCGCCTGATCCCTTACGTGCAGAACCTGGGGTTCACCCATATCGAGCTGATGCCGATCATGGAGCATCCCTTTGGCGGCTCCTGGGGTTACCAGCCGCTGTCGCAGTTTGCCCCCAGCGCCCGCTACGGCAGCGCCGACGACTTCGCGGCGTTCGTCAACGCCTGCCACCTGGCGGGCATCGGCGTGATCCTCGACTGGGTGCCGGCGCACTTTCCCACCGACGCCCACGGCCTGGCGCAGTTCGACGGCACCGCACTGTACGAATACGGCAACCCGCTGGAAGGTTTCCACCAGGACTGGGACACCCTGATCTACAACCTGGGGCGCACCGAGGTCCACGGTTTCATGCTGGCGTCGGCGCTGCACTGGCTCAAGCATTTCCATGTCGACGGCCTGCGGGTGGATGCCGTGGCCTCGATGCTCTACCGCGACTATTCGCGCAACGCCGGGGAGTGGGTGCCCAATCGCCACGGCGGGCGCGAGAACCTCGAAGCCATTGATTTCCTCCGTCACCTGAATGACGTGGTGTCCCTCGAGGCACCGGGAGCCCTGGTGATCGCCGAGGAGTCCACGGCCTGGCCCGGCGTCAGCCAGAGCACCCAGCAGGGCGGCCTGGGTTTCGCCTATAAATGGAACATGGGCTGGATGCACGACTCGCTGCACTACATCCAGCAGGACCCGGTGTACCGCGCCCATCACCACAACGAGCTGAGTTTCGGCCTGGTGTATGCCTGGTCCGAGCGCTTCATCCTGCCGATCTCCCACGACGAAGTGGTGCACGGCAAACACTCGCTGATCGACAAGATGCCCGGCGATCGCTGGCAGAAGTTCGCCAACCTGCGGGCCTACCTGAGCTTCATGTGGACCCACCCGGGCAAGAAGCTGCTGTTCATGGGCTGCGAGTTCGGCCAGTGGCGCGAGTGGAACCACGATCAGCAACTGGACTGGTACCTGTTGCAATACCCCGAGCACCGTGGCGTGCAGAAACTGGTGGGCGACCTCAACCGGCTGTACCGCGAGCACCCGGCGCTGCACGACCAGGACGACGCGCCCCAGGGCTTCCAGTGGCTGATCGGCGACGACGCGATCAACAGCGTCTACGCCTGGTTGCGCTGGAGCAAAGAGGGCAAGCCGCTGCTGGTGGTGGCCAACTTCACCCCGGTGCCGCGCCAGGCCTACCGGGTCGGCGTGCCGTTCGCCGGGCGCTGGGGCGAGTTGCTCAACAGCGACTCCGACACCTACGCCGGCTCCAACTATGGCAACGGTGGCGGGGCCTTCACCGAGGATGAGCCGAGCCACGGCCAGGCGTTGTCGCTGGTGTTGAACCTGCCGCCGCTGGCGGTGCTGATCCTGCAGCCCGAGGGCTGACCGCTGCGCGCAGCGGATCGCGAGCAAGCTCGCTCCTACANCTGTAGGAGCGAGCTTGCTCGCGATAAGGCCCGCTCAGGCATCATCAGTTTGTCCTTGAGAACCCAATCCCCTGTAGCCGCTGCCGCAGGCTGCGATCGGGCTCGCAGAGCCCGCAACCCGGACAACGCGTATTGCCGACGCCTCCTTTGCCTCGGCTGCGCCGCCGATCGCAACCTGCGGCAGCGGCTACGCAGGTTTTACCAGCGCATCCGCACACCCAGGCTGCCGATCAGCCCGTTGAGGTCGTTGTCGTCCACGTCGCTGCTGTAGTCGGCGCTCACATACAGGCTGACGACGGGGGTAATCCTGGCCACCAGGCCCAGGCCGACTTCGACCGTGGAGGACTTGTGGCTGCTGCTGATCTTGTCGACTTTGTCCAAGGTCAGCACATCGCCGCTGTACACCGTGTGCCACAAGCTGGTGCGCACATAGGGTTCCAGCGAGTGCCCGGCGATGTCATAACGACCTTGCAGATGGGCCCCGACGCGGCCGCTCCAGGCGTTCAGGTTGCCGGCGGAGCGGGTGCTGCTGTCGGCATTCGGGTTGTCCAGGCTGACGCGCTGGTTGATCAATTGCGCCTGGGGTTCGACCACCCAGTTGTCGCTGATACCGATGGGAATCCCGCCTTGCACCGACAGGGTCACCGCGCTGCCTTCGGCGGCTTGCCGCTGGCCTTGCTCGGTGCGGCTGAAGCCGCTGACCCGGGCGCCGCTGGCCGACAGGTCGACGTGCCAGCCCTGCGGGCCGGTCAGGCTCCAGAACGCGCCAAGACTTTGACCCTGGACACTGAAACTGTCGTTACGCGGGTCGCTGAAACCGCCGGGCATTCCCTGGCTGTTGGCCTGGAACTGGCTCTGGCCGCCCAACAGGCCGATGCGCTGGGTATGCCCGCTGCTGCTTTCCAGGGTGTAGAGCACCGAGCCGCCGGGCGTACCGTTGATGCTGCTGGCAAAACGCGAACCGAGATAGCCGACTTCGGTCTGCCGCGCCGCGGGCCCGTACGATGGGTCCCAGACCTGCGGGCTGCCTTGCACGATGCCCAGGCTGTTGCCCATGGGCTGGCTGGCCGGCATGGGCGTCGCGGATGTCGCGGGTGTCAACAGGCGGTTCAGGAGCAGGTCCTGGCGATACCAGAGCTCATCCTCGGCAGGGGATGCTTGTACCTCCATGGAAGAACACAGCAATACCGAAGCGGAAACTGTGCACAGAATGATCTTGATCTCTTGTGGGGTGAGTGAAGTTTTCATGGAGGGCTACCTTGCAATCGCATGCCGTGTCTCGCCGTGGCGTCTCTCCTACCCCGAATGAGGGGCGACCGAGTTCGTTGAGGCAAGGCTCGGCGACCCGCTCTAGAGCAGGTATCCGAGGCTTGCCCCTGGTTGTATTTCCGGGGGTAGTAAGCTGTAGCTAAGGAGACGACAGGGCAGCCGTCAAGAAAATGACCGACCAGCGGCGTAGGAGATTTAGGCGTTGTAACCGACTGAAAAAAAGCGTTTCTCTAAGTTCTTGTTTGCGCGAAAAAACGTCAAGAAAGGCGAGAGAAAGCGATTTTCGGTAGCCCGCTACCGACTCGCCCTGGGCGCGCGAGTCGGTCATTTTCCTGCGCCAGGGACGGTGTCAGCCCTTGGCCAGCTCGCTGGCCGCTTCGTCGATCAGCCCGGCGACCTCGCTGGCCTGGGAGGCGAGGGAGGCGTGACTGGCGGCCAGGCTGATGATTTTTTTCGCCCCCAGGCGTGCGGCCATGCGCTGCTGGTTTTGCGGGGCGATCATCCGGTCCTCGGTGGAAATCTGGTACCAGGACGGCTTGTGCTTCCAGGCGGGGGTGCCGATGGGGTCGCCGAAGGTACTGGCCAGCGGCGCCTTCTGGGTCAGGCCCATGACCAGCCCGTCCTGCTCCGGCAGGTCCTGGCAGAAGCTTTCATGGAACAGCTCCGGCTGGACCCAGAGGTAACCGTCGCTGTCGGGTTGCAGGTTCGCCGCGGCCACCGGCGGATGCTGCTGGGTGATGCTGCCCGGGCTTTCGCCGGCGTCGGGGGCGAAGGCGGCGATGTACACCAGGCCCGCGACATTCGGTGCCAGGCCGGCCTCGGTGATCACCGCGCCGCCATAGGAATGCCCGACCAGCAGCACCGGGCCTTGCTGCTGGGCCACCAGCTTGCGGGTGCGCTCGACGTCGTCGGCCAGCGAGGTCAGCGGCAGCTCCACCGCGCGAATTCGCGTGTAGCCCCGTTGCAACAGCTCGACAATGATCTTGTTCCAGTGGGCGGCACCGCCCCAGAAACCATGGACCAGCACAATCACGGGTTTGTCACTCATGGGATGACTCCTTGGTAAACACACCAGACAGCGCCCCGACGCTGTGGGCAGCGTCGGAATGAGAGTGGTCGAGTATTGGTGACAATCGCCGGCCGTGCACGGCGAATGTTCGAGCGGATATTCAGAGGTGCACTTCGACCGCCAGCGGCAGGTGATCCGACAGATGAGTCCAGGGCTTGTGCCCGAGGATCTTCGGCGCGTGGCTGCTGGCATTGCGCAGGTAGATGCGGTCCAGGCGCAGCAGCGGCCAGCGTGCCGGGTAGGTCTTGGCCGGGCTGCCATGGTGGCGTTCGAAGGCTTCGTGCAGGTCGTTGCGACGGGCGAGGGTGGCGTTGCCATGCAACTGCCAGTCGTTGAAGTCGCCGGCGATGATCACCGGCGCATCGTCCGGCAGCGACTCGAGCAACTGGCACAACAGCGCCAGCTGCAGCTGGCGATGACTTTCCAGCAGGCTCAGGTGCACGCAGATCGCGTGCACTTCGGCGTGCCCCGGTACATCCAGCACGCAATGCAACAGCCCGCGGCGCTCGGGGCCGGTGATCGAGACATCGAGGTTGCGGTACTGGCGGATCGGGTATTTCGACAGCAGGGCGTTGCCGTGATGGCCGTCGGGATAGACCGCGTTGCGCCCATAGGCGAAGTCGCTCCACATGCTGTCGGCGAGAAACTCGTATTGCGACTGCTGGGGCCAGTTGCTGTAGCGGTTGGCGTGGCGATCGTGCTCGCCCAGCACTTCCTGGAGAAACACCAGGTCGGCCTGGGTGCTGCGGACCGCGTCACGCAGCTCCGGGAGAATGAAACGGCGGTTCAGGGCGGTGAAGCCCTTGTGGGTATTGACGGTCAGGATGCGCAGGCGATGGATCGCCGGGGTTTCGTCTGGCGCTGCCGACGTGACCGGGCGCCTGGTTGAATCGGTGCTCACGCTCACTCCTCGTAATCAGGGCGGTTACTCATGCGACTGACACTTTGCCGGTCAGTTCAGGTTTTTCCCCGGTCTGCCTGCAGCGGGCAGCCCTACATGAAAATGATTTCGTAGGACTGGCGCAGCCGCTCCAGCACCACCGGCGTCAGCGTCGGGGCCAGGCCAATGCCCGGGTCGCCCTGCAACTGGCTGGCATAGGCATGCGCCGCATGACGCTTGCGGGCCACGGTCCAGGTGTCGAGGCGCAGCTTGCGGGCGCGGTGCCAGGGCAGCAGGTGCTCATCGCGCGCCGGCCAGTGCCAGGCCCATACCGGCACTTCGTGGAACGCCACGCCGGCCTGGGCCGCGGCCTTGGCGCTGGCCCGGCCGACGGCGTCGTGGTCGTCGTTGCCGTCTTCGCGCCAGGTGCTGAACACCACGTCATCGGGGCGCAGGTAGCGGCCGATGAACTGGCTCAACTGGTGCTCGCGTTCCTGCAGGCCGCTGTCGGCAAAACCGCCGCGAATCCACTGCAGGCTGTGCAGGGGCAAGCCCAGGCGGCGCAGGGCCTCGACACTTTCCTGGGGGCGGAACACGCTCAGGCGCCGCTCGGACCACAGGTCGGAGCCGGGGTGGCTGGCGCTGCCGTCGGTGACGGAAATCAGTTGCAGCGGATGGCCGTGGTGGGCCAGTACCTGCAGCAGGCCGCCGCAGGTCAGCACTTCGTCGCCGGGGTGCGGGGCGATGACCACCGCGCGAAAGCCGGGCGGCACCAGGCTGGCAAGGTTGATGGGGGGGACGTCGAGCAGTTGGCGGGCGCCGTTCCAGACCTGCTCCGGCCAGTTGTCGCTCAGGGGTATGGATCTCATGGGTGTCACATCCTTGTTCCGGGGCAGTCGGCGTGCGGTGATGAACCGGGCCGCTTGGGTTCGCACCCGGCGTCGGTTCGGGTGCCGGCGCTCCATACCTTGGATTGCCGTCCTGCAAGAGTGATCAATCATACACAGCCGTTGGCCGCCGTCGCAGGGGCCAGCGGTTTTTTTTCCAGAGGCTGAAGATAGTCGGGGGGATATGCGGTTGGCACGGGTGTTCAGGCAAAGAGTGCAGAGTGGGCGACTGTAGAAGGTAGGGCATAACCGTCCCGATTTTGTAAGTAGGTAAGTTCGGGAGATGTAGGAATCGTCTGATTTTCTGTTCTTTATCGTGATTGGAGTTGGCCGGTATTGAGTTTCGGGAGAGGCGTCCCCCACTATTCAGCCCTTGCTTATTCAACGGATGGATTTCACGGCATGCTGGATGCTAACGCTACCCATATTTCCCTGACGATCGAAGGCGCCTCGGTCGACCTTCAGGTCCTCAGTTTCGTTGGCCGCGAAGCCCTCAATCAGCCCTTCTGCTTCGATATCGAACTGGTCAGCGCACGTCCCGACCTCAAGCTCGAGGAGCTGCTGCACAAGCCGGCCTGCCTGACCTTTGGCGGCTTAGGCAAAGGCAGTGGCAAAGGCCTGATCCATGGCCTGGTGTACCGCATCGCCCAGGGTGATTCCGGGCGCAAGCTGACCCGCTACAGCATCAGCCTGACCCCGCAGCTCAACTACCTGCGCCACAGCTTCAACCAGAAGATCTACCAGCACCTGAGCGTGCCGAAGATCATCGCCCAGGTCCTCGAGGCCCGCGGCATCCTGGCCGACGCCTACAGTTTCCAGCTCGGCGCCACCTACCCGGAGCGGGTCTACTGCACCCAGTACGACGAATCCGACCTGCACTTCATCCAGCGCCTGTGCGAAGAAGAAGGCATTCACTTCCACTTCCAGCACAGTGCCGGCGGCCACAAGCTGGTGTTCGGCGACGACCAGACGGTGTTCCGCAAGCTGGCGGCGGTGAACTACCAGCAGGACTCGGGCATGGCCGCCGAGCAGCCGGTGATCAAGCGCTTCAACCTGCGCCTGGAAACCCGCACCAGCCGCGTCAGCCGCCGCGACTACGACTTCGAGAAACCACGGCTGCTGCCCGAAGGCGCGGCCAAGTCCGGGGTCATGCCGGACCTGGAAGACTACGACTACCCCGGCCTGTTCACCCAGCAGGCCCGCGGCAAGCAACTGGCGACCCGCGCCCTGGAACGCCACCGCAGCGACTACCAGCTGGCCGAAGGCAAAGGCGACGAGCCGAGCCTGGTCAGTGGCCACTTCCTGACCCTGGCCGAACACCCGCGCAGCGAATGGAACGACCTGTGGCTGCTGCTGGAAGTCATCCACGAAGGCAAGCAGCCGCAGGTGTTGGGCGAGAACATCACCAGCGACGTCACCAGCCACAAGGACGACTTCCACCAGGGCTACCGCAACCGCTTCCTCGCCACGCCCTGGGACGCCCACTACCGCCCGCCGCTGGAACACCCGAAACCCAAGTCCCTGGGCAGCCAGACCGCCGTGGTCACCGGGCCCAAGGGCGAAGAAATCCATTGCGACCAGTACGGGCGGATCAAGGTGCAGTTCCACTGGGACCGCGACGGCCTGGCCGACGACAACACCTCCTGCTGGGTCCGCGTCGCCAGCGGCTGGGCCGGCAAGGCCTACGGCGGCATCGCCATCCCGCGGATCGGCATGGAAGTGCTGGTGACCTTCCTCGAAGGCGATCCCGACCAACCGCTGGTCACCGGCTGCCTGTACCACAAGGAAAACGTGGTCCCCTACGACCTGCCGGCGAACAAGACCCGCAGCACCTTCAAGACCCTCAGCTCGCCGGGCGGCAAGGGCTATAACGAACTGCGCATCGAAGACAAGAAAGGCGCCGAGCAGATCTACCTGCACGCCCAGCGCGACTGGGACGAAAACGTCGAGCACGACCAGCGGATCCGCGTCGGCAACGAACGCCACGACACGGTCGAAGCCAACACCCTGACCGAACTCAAGGCCGAAGAACACCGCATCACCCACCTCGACCGCAAGAGCGAAATCCGCGCCAACGACCACCTCACCGTGGCCGTCACCCAGCACGCCAACATCGGCACCGCGCAATTCGTCGAGGCCGGCCAGGAGATTCACTACAAGACCGGCAACATCGTAGTCCTGGAAGCCGGCGCCGAACTCACCGCCAAGGCCGG
>NZ_JAQZAB010000105.1:0-53543 GCF_028640915.1 Pseudomonas sp. B3G-3
TGAACGAGCCCCTTGAAACACAGGACACCGTTTCCCCCTTACCATAAGGGATAGGCAAACGACTGTGTTTATGACTACCAGCAAAGACAAAAGCATCGAAGTGCTCGGCCAGGAGCGGCGTCGCCGTTGGAGCGTCGAGGAGAAATTAACCATGGTGCGCGAGAGCCTGGAGCCTGGGCAAAGCGTCTCGGTGGTGGCCCGGCGCAACGGCATCAATCCCAACCAACTGTTCCACTGGCGCAAGCTCTACCAGGACGGCAGCCTTTCGGCAGTCAGTGCCGGTGAAGCGGTGGTGCCTGCTTCCGAGCTGGCCGATGCCCTCAAGCAGATCCGCGAACTGCAACGGATGCTGGGCAAGAAGACCATGGAGGCTGAAATCCTCAAGGAAGCGGTGGAGATCGCCCGCTCGCGAAAATGGATTGCGCACTCACCCTTGTTGCCGGGGGACGACCAGTGAAAGCGGTCAGTGAGAGTCTCGGTGTGGCGCGCTCGCAATTGACGGCTCGGCTCAAACAGCCCACTCCGGGGGCGCAGCCGCGTCGTCGCCGGACGCTCAACGATGCGGCCCTGGTCGAGCGGATCAAGCAGGCCGTCGGCGCATTGCCCAGCTATGGCTATCGCCGGGTCTGGGGCCTTTTGCGTCGACAGCATGAGCAGCAGGCCCAGCCACCGATCAACGTGAAGCGGGTATACCGCGTCATGCGAGACCACGACCTGTTGCTGGAGCGCCGGCGCAAGCAGCCGGGGGTGGCGCGGCGTCATGAAGGTCGCGTCGCGGTGGACACGAGCAACACCCGCTGGTGTTCGGATGGCTTCGAGTTTCGCTGCGAGGACGGCGAAAAACTGCGTGTAACCTTCGCTCTGGATTGCTGCGACCGTGAGGCCATCAGTTGGGTGGCCAGCCCAAATGGCTACAGTGGCGACGATGTTCGAGATGTGATGCTGGAAGCTATCGAGCAACGCTTTGGTGACCAGCTACCGACATCGCCGGTGCAATGGCTGAGCGATAACGGCTCGGCCTATACCGCTGAACAGACCCGGGGCTTTGCCCGGCAGATCGGCCTGCTGCCCCTGACAACTCCGGTGTGCAGCCCGCAGAGCAACGGCATGGCGGAGAGCTTCGTGAAGACTATGAAGCGTGACTACATCCGTCACATGCCCAAGCCCGATCGAGCGACGGCCCTGCGTAACCTGGCCATCGCCTTCGAGCATTACAACGAGGAACATCCGCACAGCGCACTGAACTACCGCTCACCTCGGGAGTTCAGGCGCCTGGCTGAGGCATCAACTTAACGGGGTGCCGGTGTCCGGTTTGATAGGGGCAAGTCCACATGAGTCGTACATGCACGCTGACATCAACGGCGAGACGGTTGAGCAGTATACCGATCAAGCGTTGTTGGCGAGTGATATTCGTTCAATTGTCGGTGTGATGGCGCGCCTGAAGGTCTTTGAGAAAGGGTTGTTTCTTCCTCGTACAACCGCAATGTCTAAACAGAAGAAGGTCAGAATGCTGGAGCAGGACTGTCTAGGCTTGCTAAATGTGGACTTTGGGATGATCAAGGAGGTTTATCCCTGTCATGAGTTTAATCCGCTGCTGAAAGTCTTTATGAAGCACTTTGTCGGGGTAGAGCTAAGGACGGATGTGTATAAGGTCGAGTTGCTTCAATCTGATGAGTTGTCCCTGCTCCATGACTTGACCGAAAAGGTTAAGCAGGAAATCCGTGGGGTGGAGTTTCAAAAGGTTTTGAAAGGTTTTAGCCGGCCTGCTAATAAGAATTATAAAAGTCTGGTTGAGTATAACGAAGCGTTGTTCGTGCGTTATGCCAGGATGCTAGTGATTCGTGTCGATTTCACCTATAGGAGCCAGTACTGTGTTCCTCGCGGAGATGTGGCCATAACCCATGCCGAAGCCAAAAGACATCGTAAAGCCTTACTGAAATATCTCAGGAGTTCTAAGTCGCCGGGTGTCGTAGGGTATGCGTGGAAACTGGAATATGGCCTTGATAAATCCTACCACTATCACTTTTTGTTGTTTTTGAATGGAGTCGATCATCGGGAAGATATCGTCATCGCCAAGATTCTGGGGGAATACTGGGTGGACACAGTGACTGAAGGGAAAGGGATTTATTACAACTGCAACAAAAACAAGGCGGCGTTTGAAAAGAAAGGGATCTTAGGGGTTGGCATGATCAGTCATCATCAAACCAGTCTGAGGGCGGGGTTAAGCCTTGTTGCGGCATATCTGACTAAACCGGATTACTTTATCCGAATGATCGCACCTGACGGAGGCAGGTGCTTCGGGAAAGGAGGAAAGGCATCTCCCAAGGAAACAAAGCGAGGTAGGCCCAGAAAGCAGCCTGAGGCACTACCAAGTGATTAGCTTAATCATTGCCTAGGAATGCAGCCCTGCATGCAGAGCCGTCTTTCTTCATCCAATCTGTCATGAGGTTGGCAAGGTGTGAAGGGGTAAGATGCATGCTCGCACTTTTATTTAATTTTATGGCTTCATCGTAAAGGTAGTTCGCAGCGTCTCGCTCTTTCTTCCAACCCCCTTCCGGTCGATGCGAACTGATTAAAGCCGCCATTTTGTTCTGATTCTCTTGGCTGTTCTTTGATCGCCCGCGAGCTCCTTCATTAATTCGGGGCTGGACCAGTCCACTTGCATATCCCTCGAAGTAGCTGGCGTGACAGATAAGCTTGAAAGCGCTAGCCATTAAATTTTGACGGTATTCGGCTTCGGACAGCAGGAGATAGGTGAGAGCGATTAAGGTGTTCTTTCGTTCATGGGTGATTTGCGAAGATGAGTTACTTATCACCCATTGAGATGTCTTCTGGTCTTTGTGTTTGTCTCCAGTTTGTATTTCAGTTGTTATGGTGCTTTTAATGTGGTCGTAGTCGTCGTGAAGGGCGTAAGTCACCAAGTATTTCAAAGAATCTTCTATTCGAAGTCTTTCGTTCTTCCAGTTTGTGCGTAGTGCCTCTGTTAGACACTCTAATTCATGCAGGGCTTCAGCTTGAGGTTGCGGCAAGTTGGTCATTTCGATTCCTTCGGCATGCAGGCTTGATAACCTAAACACTCAGACTTCGAGATTGTTATTGAGCGTTGGTTTGAGAAAAGTCGCCCAGTCCTTCATGAGCAGTCGGCGTTTATCGAGAAAGTCCGAACGCGAATAAGCCCCTTCAGTCTGGTCGCGTTCATCATGCGCCAGAGCCATCTCGCAAACCTCACGAGGGTAGTGGGTACATTCCCCAGCCCAGTCTCTAAATGATGAACGAAAGCCGTGTCG
The DNA here is from genome assembly GCF_028640915.1 of Pseudomonas sp. B3G-3. Lineage (NCBI taxonomy): Bacteria > Pseudomonadati > Pseudomonadota > Gammaproteobacteria > Pseudomonadales > Pseudomonadaceae > Pseudomonas > Pseudomonas sp. B3G-3. Next base: position 3,288 of record NZ_JAQZAB010000105.1, read on the forward strand.
TGTGATGTGTTCGTATTTCATGCCGTGTAGGAGCGTTCGTATGGCGTTTGCGTGCATGACCCCTGACTTGCCCTGGCCTGGAAATAGAAACGGGCTATCACTTCGCTCAAAGCTCTTCACCAGCGTCACGACTTCTTCAGCAAGTGGAATTACGAATGCTACCCGCATCTTCATCCGCTCGTCTGGCAGCGACCAAGTACCAGCTTCCAAATCAAACTCGTCCCAACGAGCGAACCTCACCATGTGAGCGCGGGCGCTGGTCATGATCAGCAATTGAGCTGCAAGGGAGGCCGGTGCCGTGTTTGTACTGAGCTTTGTCATCAGAGCTGGCACGTCCTGCCACCGCAAGGCTTCGAAGTGCTCGCGTTTGCGAGCCTTCTTCTTTTCAGCACGACTTAGCAGATTCTCTAAGTGACCACGCCACCGTGCAGGGTTCTCACCTTCTCGCAGGTTGTGTGACTTGGCTGCATCCAGAACTTGTTCAATCTGGCCACGTACCTCGTCAGCGGTTCTGGTTTTGGTGGCCCAAATGGGTTGCAGCACCTTGAGCACCTGAGGCGTACCTATCTCATCGGCAGACAACTTGCCGATATGGTCAAACGCATACAGCTCCAGCTTGCGCAGCCAGCCTTTGCGCCATTTCTCTGACCAGGTGCCCCCGTGGGCATCACAGTATTCTTTCGCGAGCGTCTCGAACTTCAGCTGTTTAGCCTCGCTGGATCGCTGTGCTTCGCGTTGGGCTGCGCGTTCGATGTCGCGAACGGCTAACGGATCTACACCGTCGCTCACTTGAGTGCGTTTGGCGCTGGCGGCGAGCCTGGCCTTTTTCAGAGTCACTTCAGGGAATGAGCCCAAGCCCATCTCTCTACGGCGACCTGCCAGTTGGAAGCGAAGTGTCCAGGATTTACTCCCGCTAGGTTTGATTTCCAACCGTAGCCCATCCCCATCTTCATAGGTGCCGGGTTCGGTCAGGTTTTCGACTTGTTTCGGATTCAGCTTACCCATTGGATTTCCCCTGTCGTCCCTTTTGTCCCCCCACCTGTCCCCCCACTTCATCGTCGGATGAAGTCAAATGGCGTTGAACGCCATCGGACAGAGGAATGCCTGAAACCCCTGGAATAGCTAAGCTATCAGGTGGATTCTCGGATGGGGTAGGATTATTTTGGACAATTAAAAAGCCGGCTTGTGGCCGGCTTTCTTTGACTGTGGATCACGCACTAAAGGCGCGCGTTTCAATCACCGCCAACACATCCCGCACATCCTGCAGCAACAACCGGGCGGTATTGGTCACGGTGCCAATGTCCTTTTCGCTGGAGTCTCGCAACGTAGTGCAGGCCATCAAATTCAGGTAATCGAGAGTGGTGAGCAAACGCTCGCTGGCGCATGCATGTAGATCTGCTAAAGGCGCGTGGCTATCGATAAACAGCACCGGCCCATCGCTAGCAATTGGGGTCAGAGGAATAAAGCGTTCAGATGCATCTTGAGTTTTCATGGTGTCGTCCTTTTCAAGAATGAAAAAGTTGCCACCTGATTGCTGCGAATCAATTGGGTGGCAGCTGTACGCGGGTTCGCAGACCGAGGAAAAGAAGAAACCCGGCAGACCCGAAGGTCTCCCACGCACAGCCGCCATGAAGCGAAACGCAGGCGAAGTTTGCCTGAGTTGTCATTGGCGGTGTAGTTCGACTTTTCTGTAGGGCTGCGAAACCCTGTCGCTGACCGGAATCAGCAGACGTGAAAACTATAGGTGTGAGGCGGATTCGGGACAACGGCAGGGCTGTAGGAAAGGTCTCGATTGTGGGTAGGGCGAGGCTGAGTCGTTGATCCTTGTCGCAAGCGAGGTGGTCACTACTGGATCAGTTACCGCAGGTCTAGACCTTGGGGGAGCGTCCGTCATTCAGCCACTGAGGCATATCTGAAGAATCGTGGTGTGCCGGTTTGGGGCCGCTGCGCGCCCCATCGCAGCCTCGCGGGCTCGGCAGCGGCTACAGGGCCGCAGCAATACTCTCTAATCCCCCAATCAACTTTGCTATCCTGCGCGCCTTTTACCCATTGCAAGGAGCGCAGGCATGACCCAGTCCGTTGGTGGCGGGAGGCGAGTAGGGGCAGGGACGCGGGGTGGTGTGTCTCGCCTGGGGCATTTTCTATTCCGGTTGGCGCCGGCGCTGTTTGTGGGTATGGCGCTGAGTGTGCCCACGGCCAACGCCAACCCCATCACCACCTACTGCGGCACGCTCGGCGATACGCCGGTGGAGCTGGCGCTTACCTATGACTCGCAATATGGCGGCGGGATGTCCGGCTATTGGTTTAGCGGGGCCGAGCGGTTGCCGATGCCTTTGGAGCTCACGCCGTTTCGTCAGGGCGGGGGGCTGTTGATCAATATCATGGATAACCCGACCTTGCCGGCGGCGGCTGTGTCGTTGCAGCCCTTTGCCGAGGGGGCCGAGGCGTTGCAGGGGGCCTTTGTCGATTTGCGCACGGGCGTGCAGCAGCCGTTGCAGTTGCAGCGGGTGATGCGTTTTGGCGGAAGTCAGCGCGAGGCCTTTGACGGTGAGTTGTTGCAGCCGGCGGCCGACAAGCAGTTCTATTTCAGTGTGCATGCCGTGCGCAATGCCGGGGAGGACACGGGGCGGGTGGACAACATCCGGGTGCTGAGCCGGGCCACCGGCGAGGTGGTGCAGGAGGTGGGCGGGCAGTGGTGCCTGGCTCCGACCGGGACCCGTACCTTGACCTTCGAGCATTTCGATGCCGATTCAAGCATCGATTTCCAGGTGCAGAGCTACAGCTTGAACGGCCCGTACGGCGGTGTGCTGTGCGCGCCGACCCAGTATTACCTGTACCACCCACAGACCCAGGCGTATCTGCGCCATCCGCAGCTGGAGCAGTTCGCCGCGGAAGGCACTGTGCGCTTTGCCGCGGGCGGGCAGATGGAGTTCAGCCAGCAGGACTTTATCAACTTCAGTGCGGGCACCCGGCGTTGGGATTATTACCGTGTGATCAGCCCTGACCGGCTGGAATTCATTCAGTCTGGCGAGGAGCGTTTCTGATGCGGGTGGTTGATTTTTTTCGCGGGCTGGCGGCGTTGTGGCTGGTGTCGTGGCTAGTGCCGGCGCAAGCGGCCCATGGGGTGTACCAGGGCACCTTGGGCAAGCAGGCCATTGTGCTGACACTGGGCAGCCAGAATGCGTTGTACCAGGGGACCTATGCCTACCAGCGCTATCGCACGCCGATCCGCCTCAAGCCGACCTTCAGCTTCAGCAACAAGGTGCTGGCCATGGACGAGCTGGACGAGCAGGGCCTGCCGGTGGCGCGCTTGCAGTTCAACGACCTGATGGTCAGCCGCCAGAGCGAGCAGGTGCGCGGCAGCTGGACCAGCTATCGCACCGGCAAGACCTTGCCCATCGCCCTGAAGCTGGTGGCCCTGGTGAACTCGGACTACTCGTGGCCGCAGCCGAACACCACGCTGTTGCAGAGTGCGTCCACCAAGCGTTGGTATTTCCAGGTGCCGATGCAGGGCAATGACCAGCGGATAACGGCGATCGAGGTGGTGGACAAGGCCAGCGGCAAACCGCTGCAGACCCTGACGCTGATGGCGCCGGGTTGTCTGTATCAAGGGGTGGATATGTTGCAGGTGCAGGCGGAGGGGGAGAGCCTGCGGATCAGTTTGAGCGACTGCAAGGTGCCGGGGTTTCAGTGGGATGAGGGGAGTGGGCGGTTTGAGGCTTTGCCCTGAGTCGGGTTTGGTTTTGTAGGTTGGTCTTGGTGGTTATTCAGACAGGCCGTGTTTGCAGGTTTGGCGACTGCTGCGCAGTCGGGCGCAGCCTCGCGTTGCTCGGCAGCGGCTACAGGTTGTGCGTTGTCTGATCTAGCTCGCGTTGCATGATCAGGGTGCGTTCCTCGCCATGGTATTGCTCGCGCAGGGTACGAAAGCCCAGGTTGGCGTAGAAGCCTTCGGCGGTGATCGAGGAGGGCACGGTCAGCTGAGTGATGCCGGCGCTCAGGGCCTGGTGTTCGAGTTTGGCCATCAGTTGGCGGCCGACGCCCTGGCCTTGCCTTTCCGGGGCGACGAAGACCGAGCGCACCACCTGGCCGTCGAGGCTGGCGGTGCCGACGATTTCGCCGGCCGCCTGGGCCACCCAGACCTGGCGTTTGCTCAATAACTGGCGCACGGCGGGCGGGCTGAAGTTTTGCCGCACCTGGGCGATCACGGCGGCTGGGTAGTCCTGGGCGTTGCTGGTCTGCAGGGCGGCGATGATCAGGCGGCTGATGGCGTCGGCGTCCTGCTCGTTGGCGGGGCGGATTTCACAGTCCATGTGGGGGCATCCTTCGATCGGTAGACCCGGACACTAACCTTGGCGGGTCTGGTTCGCCAAGGGCTCAGTGCGTGCGGCGCGCTTCCAGCCACTGAAACAGCAGCATGCCCGCCAGCATGGCCAGGACAAATACCCAAGCCTGCCAATGGAGCGTGAACAGCAGGGTCAGCCCCGGCCCCGGGCAGATGCCGGCGATGCCCCAGCCGATGCCGAACAGCAGGCTGCCACCGATCAGGCGGCGGTCGATATCGCGATGGGTGGGCAATTGCATGGTCGCGCCGAGCAGGGCATTGGGCTGTTTGATGGCCCAGTGGAACGGCCACCAGGCAGCGCCGATGGCGCCGAACATCACCAGCGCCAGGGACGGGTCCCACTGGCCCGCCAGGTCCAGAAAGTTCAGGACCTTGGTCGGGTTGGTCATGCCCGACAGCAGCAGGCCGAGGCCAAACAACAGACCGGCGATAAAGGCTGTGACTTTGCGCATGTTCATAGCCCCATCCCGTGGCGCAACAGCCAGACGGTGATAAAGCCGGTCAGCATAAAACTCAGGGTGGCGACCAATGAGCGCGGCGACCATCGGGAGATGCCACAGACCCCATGGCCACTGGTGCAGCCCGCGCTGTAGCGCGTACCCAGGCCCACCAACAGCCCGGCGCCGATCAGGCCGGCGATGCCGCTTTGGAACTCGATTGTCGGCAACACCTGGAACAGCCCCCAGAACAACGGCGCCAGCAGCAGGCCCGAGAGGAACAGGGCCTTTTCGCTCCAGCCTTCGCTGCCTGGTTGCAACAGACTGCCCAGCAAGCCACTGATCCCGGCGATGCGCCCGTTGGCCATCACAAATATGCCGGCGGCCAGGCCAATCAGCGCGCCACCGGCGAGGGCGCTCCAGGGGGTGAAGTGCAGCCAGTCGATGTTCATGGGGAAGGGGACCTTGTGCAGGGGAAGGGTGAGTGGAGTTTAGTCTTTGGGGGGGTGGTGTGATATGTGCGAGGTGGCTAGAGGGGAGTGGTGCTGTCAGGTGGGGAGTTGTCTGCGAGAGCAGCGGTATGTTGCAGAGCATCAGCGTACCCAGTAGGGCGATGAGTACTCTCATTACCAAGGCGTCCCTCTACCAGAAGGGGAGCCTACCAACTGCCATAGGGAATGCCATATTTCTCTATGTACCGCTTGGAGTTCTCGGACTGGGGGTAATAGTGCCCATTTGATTTACCCAGGTGCGGTCCCAGCGGTTCAATCTCCGCCTGGGCGCGGGCGACTTTGATCGGATGACGGCATTCATCCCTTACCCACACTTGAACAATGCCGCCCGGCGCCAGCCCCAGATTGACCGAGGCCATGTAGCTGGCGGTTTGCTGTGGCGTTTCCGGGCAACGACGGGCTGTGGTCTTGCGCATGATCTGTCGGGCCTCTTCCGGGATATCGATCCATACCCGATAGGCTTGTGGTTCAACCACTGATTGCCAGCGCACATAAATACGCTTAGGCAGATCGGCCCCCACCACTGACCAGCCATCGCCTCCAACACCATCCCAGCCCCTGGCCCATTCCTTCTTTAAACCGGGGTCACCACCTGCAGCGGAGCCGCGCCCGGTATGTTTGAAGAGTTGGCTATTGATATCTTCAACGGCAGTGTCCTCGACCCAGACCTTCATGTAGTACGGCTGGGTGAAGCCGAGCTGCCACCAAGGTGCCTTTGGATCATCTTTTCCTGAAAGTGGGTCGGTGGCTTGGCAGCCACTTAACAGTAATGTTCCCAACAGGGCGACGAATAGTCTCATTACCAAAGCGTCCAGTCAGGTAGGTGAGGGGACGTGATTATTAAGCAGCGCGCTTCGATACCAGAAGGGTTCTGCCTACCAACTGCCATAGGGGATGCCGTATTTCTCTATGTACCGCTTGGAGTTCTCGGACAAGGGGTAATAGTGCCCATTTGATTTACCCAGGTGTGGTCCCAGTGGTTCAATTTCAGCTTGGACGCGGGTGACTTTGATTGGGTGATGACATTCATCTCTTACCCAGACCTGGACAATGCCTCCCGGCGCCAGCCCTAGATTGACTGAGGCCATATAGCTGGCGGTTTGCTGTGGCGTTTCCGGGCACCGACGGGCCGTGGTCTTGCGCATGATCTGTCGGGCCTCTTCCGGGATATCGATCCATACCCGATAGGTTTGCGGTTCAACCACCGATTGCCAGCGAACGAAAATGCGTTTGGGCAGGTCGGCACCGATCACCGATTTGCCATCACCACCAACTTCGCTCCAGCCTCTGGCCCATTCCTTTTGGTAACCGAGGTTGCCGCCTGATGCAGTTCCACCACCGGTGCGTCGAAATAGCATTCCGTTGATATCTTCTACTGCGCTGTCTTCGACCCAGACTTTCATGTAGTAGGGTTCGGTAAAGCCAAGCTCCCACCAGGGGTTTTTGGGGTCGTTTTTCCCAGAAAGTGGATCGCTGGCCAGGCAGCCAGTTAGCAGTAGTGCGCCCAGCAAGACGGTGAATGCTCTCATTACCAAAGCGTTCAGTCGGGTAGGTATAGGGGGGCACGTAATAAAGGAGCTCTGCCTACCAACTGCCATAGGGAATGCCGTACTTCTCGATATAGCGCTTGGAGTTCTCGGACAGGGGGTAATAGTGCCCGTTTGATTTACCCTGGTGTGGTCCCAGCGGTTCAATCTCAGCTTGGACGCGGGCGACTTTGATCGGATGACGGCATTCGTCTCTTACCCAAACCTGAACAATTCCACCTGGCGCAAGCCCCAGATTGACCGAGGCCATGTAGCTGGCGGTTTGTTTTGGAGTTTTTGGGCAACGACGGTCGGTCGCTCTGCGCATGATCTGTCGAGCCTCTTCCGGGATGTCGATCCATACCCGATAGGCTTGCGGTTCAACCACCGATTGCCAGCGCACGAAAATGCGTTTGGGCAGGTCGGCACCGATTACGGATTTGCCACCAACACCGACTCCTGTCCATCCCCTTGCAGACTCCCGGTTGTCCTCAGGTTGTCCGCCTGCTGCAGTTCCGCCGCCGGTGCGGCGAAACAGTTTTCCGTTGATATCTTCTACCGCGCTGTCTTCAACCCAGACTTTCATGTAGTTGGGCTCGGTGAAACCAAGATCCCACCAGGGATTTTTGGGGTCGTTTTTTCCGGATAGCGGATCAGTGGCCTGACAGCCAGTCAGCAGCAGTGCGCCCAGCAGGGCGATGAACATTCTCATTACCAAAGCGTCCAGTCAGGTACGTGAGGGTGTTGCGCACGCACGGCATCCACCGTGGGGGCGTTGATATAGACGACTTTAAGGCTGCCACCATCCTGTTTGCCAAGCGGGTGGTTCCAGTGGGCCGAAAGATGGATATAACGCAGCTTGAGCATGGTCTCCTCAGCTGGAGTCGTACTGTAGTCACCGGCGACAAATCTGTCACAAAGGGCTTGCAGCTCTTGCGGTATGGCGTAGTCCGGGTCTTGTTCGTCGATGGTGTTGAAGCGTACGCCGTTCTCCTTGGCCAACTCATACATCACACGCAGATACACCCTCGATAGTCTGTTGCTCATCGGGCGCTTGATCTGCACGCCCACATACACTCGTTTTTGTCGTAAGCCGAGACGGTCCTGCGGATCTTGCGGTAGAACCATCGGCACCGGTGTGACGATTTCCAGCCATTGTGCGGGCCAGCCCTTGGCCAGCCAGCGCGATTTTGCCTGTACCGCGTCTCGGTAAATCGAGGTCTGGGTTACATCAGTATCGAGTGGCACCTCCAGCGCCTGCATTGGGCTGATCAGTACACACTCCTGTACCTCATCCAGATAACCGCCGCCGATATCCGAGTGCGCGCCGGGTAGGGTGATCTCCGTGTGGTCGGGTTTGACCCGGCTCAGGGCAAAGTTGACCCGGTACTCGTCGCGTGCGACCAGTTGGACGACTGAGCGAAAGTAGCGGCGGTCGAGGTGCAGCTTGATGCCTGGGGCAATGGCGCTGCGCACGTTGCCCAGATTACTCACGCCGGCAACCGACGGTACTGTGTCGAACAGGCCGATAAAGCCCATGTCGACATCGCGGCCATACTGCCGGTTGAAGCGGGGGCTGAGTGCATTGGAGTGGTCGTGCAGAATCAGTTCAAGCGGACCCAGCCAGCGTACGACTTCATTGGCAAAATGCCGGGCCGCTGCGGCTCCCCGGCTAAAGCCGAAAGCATCGAAGGTCAACGAGGATATTTCACTGTCGGGATATTGCTCGAAGAAAAATGCAATACGTTCCTTGATCTCACGGAATGCCTTCTGCACACATCCTGCGACTCCTGTGTCGCCACGCCCCGTACCTGAGGTTATCAGGCTGTCTTTTTTGCCCGTCTGCGTACCGATACCCTCGAGATAAATTGCAAAGGAGGCTCGCTTTTGCAGATCCATGCCTTCGGGTTCTTGGGCGGAAAAGTACAAATCACTCAACCGCTTAACATTACTCACATCATTCCCATAACTACTCTCCGGATCCCTCATATACGGCTTGCAACTACCATCGATATCTCTGGCTTCAATGGCATGCTGCGCCCCGCAAATCTGGCCCATGGCCGAGTTGCTGGCGTTGTTGCCGGTGCCGTCGAAGAACACACCGATGCGCAGCGCCACCTGGACCTTTTCAGGCGGTGGCGCAGGTTCCTTGGCGTATTTCTCATATTGGGCCCAGAGCTGTTCGCCGTAGCTGGGCTGTTCGGTCTCGGCGGCGCGTTCAGCGGGGCGCTGGTTGGGACGCTGGTTGGGATTGGCGGGCCGTAGAAGGCTGGGCATTGGCCCGGGTCCGTTGCTGGCCATGAGTGGTCCTGGTTCAGGCGAAAGGGGCGCTGGAAACCGTACCGGGAATGGCGGGGCAAGGATTTAGGAGGAATCTGCAAGAGGCTGGGCAGGTGCTGATTTGGTTGTAGGGGCGATTGATTGCCGGGATGTTTTTGTTGCCTGGGCGGGCGCTATCGCGAGCAAGCTTCGCTCCTACAGAAGAGCGTTTGCTCGCGATTGCGGGTTCAACGCCAGGCGCCGAGTGCTCCGAGGCTGAGCATCACCGCCGCCAGCATCCCCACCAAGGCAAACAACTGCTGCAGCCGCGGCCCTGCCAGGTAACGGGCGACCTGCCGACCGGCAATCAGCCCCAGCACCGCGCCGCCGGCGAAGGGCGCGCCCACCGCCCAGTGCATCACGCCGCTGAGGCTGGCGGTGATCACGCTGCCGGTGGACACCAGGGCGATCACCGCCAGGGAGGTGGCGACGATGCTTTTGCTGTCGAGGTTGGTGTAGCGGGTCAGCGCCGGGATGATCACGAAGCCGCCGCCGACCCCGAGCAGGCCGGAGAGCAGCCCGGAGAGCATGCCGGTGAAGGTCAGGGCGCGAGCGCAGGGCAGGGTCCAGCGTAGCCGGCCTTGCAGCGGGTTGAGCACGCAGGGGCGGAACTCGGCGCGGGGCGCGGGTTGGCCGTGGCGCAGTTCGCGGGTGGCCTTGAGCAGGATGCGTCCGCAGGCGTACAGCAGCACCGCGGAAAACAGCAGGGCCAGCGGCAGGTTCGGCAGGCGGTGGGCCAGCCACAAACCCAGGGGCGCCATAAGGATGCCGATGGCGGCGACGAAGCCGGCGGCGCGGTAACGCACGATGCCTTCGCGTAGCCCCAGCACCGCGCCCACGGCGGCCGCCAGGCCCACCGCGAGCAGGCCGATGGGCGCGGCCTCGACCATGCTCAGGCCGAGGCCGAACACCAGCAGTGGCACCGCGAGAATCCCACCGCCGGCCCCGGTCAATGCCAGGATCGCCCCGATCAGCGCGCCGAGCCCGGCGCCCAACAAGCTGTACTCACTCATGATTCCGGCAGGTCCGTCACCAGGCTGGGCCGCGCCAGCCACTCATGGCCCTTGAGCATGCCGCGCCAGTACAGCGGCGGCAGGATGCGCTCCTTCAACCACCAGGCGCGGCGGGTCGGCTGACGCCCGTCCAGCAGCCAGGCCGGAAAGCTCGGCGCGACCTTGCCGCCGTAGGTGAATTCGGCGAGGACGATCTTGCCGCGCTCCACGGTCAGCGGGCAGGAGCCGTAACCGTCGTACTGCGCCCGGGTCGGCAGGCGCTTGAGGTTCACCAGCACGTTGGTGGCCACCACCGGCGCCTGCTTGCGCGCCGCCGCGGCGGTTTTCGCGTTGCTGGTATTGGTCCCGTCGCCGAGGCCATGGATGTTGCTGTAGCGCTTGTGTTGCAGGCTGTGCGGGTCGACGTCGATCCAGCCGGCGGCATCCGCCAGCGGGCTGTTACGGATAAAGTCCGGGGCGGTCTGCGGCGGCACCACGTGCAGCATGTCGAAGGGCAGCTCGATGCGTTCCTGCTGGCCATCGGCGTTGTTGCGCACGAAGGTCGCCCGTTTGCCGGGGCCGTCCACCGCCACCAGGTTGTGGCCGAAATCCAGGGCGATGTTGTACTTCTTCACGTACTCCATCAGCGCCGGTACGTAGTCCGGCACGCCGAACAGCACGCCGCCGGCATTCAAAAAGCGTGTGTTGATCTGCCCCAACCGGCCGCTGCGCAGCCAGTGATCGCAGGACAGGTACATGGCTTTCTGTGGCGCGCCGGCGCATTTGATCGGCATCGGCGGCTGGCTGAACAGCGCCTGGCCCTGCTTGAGGTTCTGCGCCAGTTGCCAGGTGTAGGGCGCGAGGTCGTAGCGGTAGTTGGAGGTCACGCCATTCTTGCCCAGGGTTTCGCTCAGGCCGTCGATGGCGTTCCAGTCGAGCTTGAGGCCCGGGCAGACCACCAACTGGTCATAACCCAGCACGCGACCGTCGTTGAGTACCAGGGCATTGTGCTCCGGCTCGAAGCTGCTCACCGCGGCCTGAATCCAGGTCACTCCCTTGGGGATCAGCGAGGCCATGCTGCGGGCGGTGTCTTCGGCGCGGAACACCCCGGCGCCGACCAGGGTCCAGCCGGGCTGGTAATAGTGGGTGTCGGCCGGGTCGATAATGGCGACGTCCAGGTGCGGTTCGCGGCTGATCAGGCTGGACGCGGTGGCAATGCCAGCCGCGCCGCCGCCGACGATCAGCACCTGGTGGCTGCCGTTGACGGCTCGTTGGATGGGGGAAATCGGGCGCATGGCAGCGTCTCCTGGTGGAGTGGCGTTATAGGTTTTAAAGGGCGTTCAGCGGGATCTTCAGGTAGCTCACGCCGTTGTCGTCGGGCTCCGGGAACTGGCCGCTGCGCATGTTGACCTGCACCGAGGGCAGGATCAGCACCGGCATTTCCAGGGTGGCGTCGCGGGCTTCGCGCATGCGCACAAAGGCGTCTTCATCGATCCCTTCATGGATATGGATATTGTTGGCGCGCTGTTCGGCGACCGTGGTCATGTATTGCAGCTCGCGGCCGTTGGGCAGGTAGTCGTGGCACATGAACAGCCGGGTCTGCGGTGGCAGGGCGAGGATCTTGCCGATGGAGCGGTACAGGGTGCGCGCGTCGGCGCCGGGGAAGTCGCAGCGGGCGGTGCCGTAGTCGGGCATGAACAGGGTGTCGCCGACAAAGGCCACGGTCTCCTCACCGACTTGCACCAGATAGGTCATGCACGCCGGGGTATGGCCGGGGGTGTGCAGGGCGCGGGCCTGGAGGTTGCCGATGGCGAAGCGGCTGTCGTCTTCGAGCAACACGTCGAACTGGCTGCCGTCGCGGGCAAAACCCTGGCCTTCATTGAACAACTTGCCGAACACCTGTTGCACCACGGTGATCTGGTTGCCGATCGCCACCCGCGCGCCGAGCTGCGCCTTGAGGTAGGCCGCGGCGGACAGGTGATCGGCGTGCACGTGGGTCTCGAGGATCCAGTCGACCTGGGCATCGAGTTCACGCACCCGGGCAATCAGCTTGTCGGCGGACTCGGTGCGGGTGCGGCCGGACTTGGGGTCGTAGTCCAGCACGCTGTCGATCAACGCGCAGCGCCGGGTGTCGAGGTCCATCACCAGGTAGCTGATGGTCCATGTCTGGTGGTCGAAAAAGGCTTCTACGCACAGCGATGCGCCGATGATCATTGGGCTCTCCGAACAATAGGGTGACGCCGGCCGGGGCGGGCAGTCATCCCTTGGACTGTCAATAAACGTGCCAACCGGCGTGCACTGCTTTTACCGCCCATTCATTGAATTCAAAGGCCTGGGGCGGGCGTTCTGGCTGTCACTGTCAATTGTAGGTGGCAGTCGATTGGCAGTTTCTGGCAGAAAATGGCAGAAGCCGGGCCCTTGGTTTAAGCTGCTGCGCAACGCCCAGGAGTTGCCATGCCCCAGTCCACCCATGCCCTTGCCAATGCTGAAATGTTAGCCCTGATGTCCTATCTGGAACATGACGCGCAGCCGACGATCCTGTTAGACACCGACTACAACATCCTCGCGGCCAACACCGCCTACCAGCGCCAGTTCGGCGTCGAGGGCAAACCCCATGTCGGCGCCAAGTGCTACCGGGTGTCCCATCAGTTCGCGGTGCCCTGCGACCAGGCCGGCGAACATTGCCCGATGCGCAAAGCCTTCGAGACCCGCCTGCCGGAACGCCTGCTGCATATCCATCACACTCCGCGCGGGCCGGAGCATGTGGACGTCGAGCTGCGGCCGATCCTCGGTGACACGGGGCAGGTGGTGGCCTATGTCGAGCGCCTGAGTTCGGTGGCGGTGGCCTCGGTGCAGCCGCAGCAGAAGGGTTTGGTGGGCCGTTCGCCGGCCTTCAACGAGGCCTTGAGCGCCTTGCAGCGGGCGGCGCCGTCGCAGATCCCGGTGCTGCTGCAAGGGGAGTCCGGTACCGGCAAGGAGCTGTTCGCCCGCGCCCTGCACGACGGCAGTCCGCGTGCCAGTGGGCCGCTGGTGGTGGTCGATTGCACCGGCTTGACCGAGACCTTGCTGGAGAGCGAACTGTTCGGCTACGAGAAGGGCGCCTTCACCGGTGCCCTGCAACGCAAGATCGGCCTGGCCGAGGCGGCCCATGGCGGCACCCTGTTTCTCGACGAGATCGGCGAAGTGCCGCTGGCGATGCAGGTCAAGCTGCTGCGGCTGATCGAGTCCGGCAGCTTTCGTCCGGTGGGCAGCCTGCGCACTGTGCATTCGGACTTCCGCCTGGTCTCGGCGACCCACAAGCCGCTCAAGGAAATGGTCGCCGCCGGCACCTTCCGCCAGGACCTGTACTACCGCATCAGCGCCTTCCCGATCCGCCTGCCGGCCCTGCGCGAGCGCAGCGACGACCTGCCGCTGCTGATCGACAGCCTGCTGCAACGCCTGGCGCCGGGCGCGGTGCCACGGGTCGCGCCGCAGGCCCTGGAGCGCCTGGGCCTGTATGCCTACCCGGGCAATATCCGCGAGCTGCGCAATATCCTCGAACGGGCGCGCTTATTCAGCGACGACGGGGTGATCCGGGTCGAGGACCTGCCCGAGGAATTACGCGCCGGCAGCGCCGCCGCCACCACCCAGCCGAGCCGGCGCCGCGCGGGCAAGGACCTGGAGCAACTGGCCCACGCCCTGGAAGTGTTCGAAGGCTCGCGCAGCGAACTGGCCAAGGCCCTGGGCCTGAGCGAACGCACCCTGTACCGACGCCTGAAGGCCCTGGGCATTTCCTGAACCTGTTCACCCCTTGATATCCCGTCCCCGCTCAATGCGTGTAGCCGCTGCCGCAGGCTGCGATCGAGCGGCACGCTCGCGGCGATCTCGCTGGCGCCAGAGCCCCTTCGGGTCTATCGCAGGCTTCGCCAGCGGCTACAGGGATGTGGCGACTTCCTCGATATTCCGGCCCTGCTCAATGCGTGTAGCCGCTGCCGCAGGCTGCGATCGAGCGGCACGCTCGCGGCGATCTCACCGGCGCTGGAGCCCCTTCGGGTCTATCGCAGCCTCGCGGGGCTCGGCAGCGGCTACAGGGAACGGAGACACCCTCGATATTCCGGCCCAGCTCAATGCGTGTAGCCGCTGCCGCAGGCTGCGATCGAGCGGCACGCTCGCGGCGATCTCATCGGCGCCGGAGACCCTTCGGGTCTATCGCAGGCTGCGCCAGCGGCTACAGGGATGCGGCGACATCCTCGATATTCCGGCCCCGCTCAATGCGTGTAGCCGCTGCCGCAGGCTGCGATCGAGCGGAACGCTCGCGGCGATCTTGCCGGCGCCGGAGACCCTGCGGGTCTATCGCAGGCTGCGCCAGCGGCTACAGAGGTGCTGCGATCCTCTCGGTATTCCGGCTCCGCTCAAGGCGCGTGTAGCCGCTGCCGCAGGCTGCGATCGAGCGGCACGCTCGCGGCGATCTTGCCGACGCCGGAGACCCTTCGGGTCTATCGCAGCCTCGCGGGGCTCGGGAGCGGCTACAGGGAACGGGGACACCCTCGATATTCCGCTCCTGCTCAATGCTTGTGTAGCCGCTGCCGCAGGCTGCGATCGAGCGGCACGCTCGCGGCGATCTTGCCGGCGCTGGAGACCCTTCGGGTCTATTGCAGGCTGCGCCAGCGGCTGCAGGGGCGAGCGGGGCGGCTATCGGTCGCCGCGGCCGGGCAGGTCGCAGGCCATTACCCACATCCCTATTTGCTCCAGGTCGGTATTGAAGGGGACCTCGCCTATCTGGCGCAGGCCGGCGCTGGCATAAAAGCGCTGGGCGCCAATGTTGCTCTTGAGCACGTCCAGCCACAGGCAGGGTTCACCCGCATCGGTGGCGCGCTGCAGCACATGCTCAAGCAAGCGGCGACCGTGCCCCTTGCCGGCCTGGGATTTGAGCAGATAGATCTTCTGCAACTCGGCACCGGGAATGCCGCTGCCCGGGGTGGGCCGTGCCCAGTTGAGTTTGGCGAAACCTATGGCCTGCTGTTGCTCGTCCAGGGCCAGCAGCCACAGATGCTCGCTCTTGGCGGCAAGAGAGTCTTGCAGGCTGCGGAGAGAGAAGTCCTGGGCGAGAAACTGCTGTATGCCTTCAGCGCTCCAGATCGAGGAGAAATGCTCGCGGTAGGTGGCGCATCCGATGGCTTGGAGGGCATCGATATCGCGGCTGTCAGCTTCACGGATGGTGATCATGCTTCGCTCCTTGATGGCATTGGCGGATCGGGCCGGGTGCGCAGCTTAGCCTTTGCGCAGGTGAGGCTCCAGTACTCCGCTGTCATTGGCGCGTCAGCTCCAGGGCACGATGACGATGCGCCGTGGTCGTAGCTTCTGCCCCCTTTATCCGCCGCCTTGCCAGGAGTGCCGGGCCTTTCAGGAGCTGACATGAGCCAGGATCTACTCGCCACCGAAACCAATCGCCGCCAGTTGCAGCAGATCATTTCCGGACTGTCCGACGGGGTCATCCTGCTCGAGGCGGACCGGCGTATCGTCTGGGCCAACGAGGCGGCGCTGGCCATGCACGGGGTCGAAGACATCAGTGAGCTGGGCGCCGACGATCGCCAGTACGCCGAGCGTTTCGCCCTGCGTTATCGCAACAATCACCCCCTGGCCCTGGACAGCTACCCGATCAATCGGGTCGCCGCTGGGGAGACTTTCAGCGATGTGGTGGTGGAGGTGCGCAGCGGCGAGGGCGAGGAGGCGCGTACCTGGGTGCATCGGGTGCGCAGCATGATCCTCACCGACCGCGCCGGCGAGGTGGAGTCCCTGGTGCTGATCCTCAGCGACGCCACCGAGTGGGCCAGCGCCGAACAGCGTTTCGAGAAGACCTTCAATTCCAACCCGGCGCCGGCGGTGATCTGCCGCCTCAGCGACCTGCGCTACATCAAGGTCAACCAGGGCTTCCTGGAAATGACCGGCTATGCCCGCGACCAGGTGATCGGCCGCTCGGTGTACGAGGTGGATGTGCTGGAGGGCGCCGAGCGCAAGGACCTGGCCATCGAGCGCCTGAACCAGGGCGCGACCATCCCGCAGATGCAGGCCGAGCTGCGTTTGCCCGAAGGCGGCAGCAAGCTGGTGATAGTCGCCGGCCAGCCGCTGGATATCAACGAAGAAGACTGCATGCTGTTTTCCTTCATGGACCTGGAGCCGCGGCGCAAGGCGGAGGTTGCCCTGCGCCAGAGCGAGGAGCGTTTTGCCAAGGCGTTCCGCCTGACGCCGGTGCCGACCCTGGTGTGCGGCGCCGACAGCCAGCAGATCGTCGACGTCAACGAGGCCTTTCTCGACAGCACCGGTTATGCCGCCGAAGAGCTGCTGGGCAAGACCGTGGAAGAAGTCGGTTTTATCGCCAGCCCGCAGGCCTGCGCCAGCCTGTTCGGCGCCCTGGAGAAAAGCGCCGATGTGCGCAACCTCGACCTCAGGGTGCTGAAGAAGGGCGGCGAACTGCTCGACTGCGTGGTCTCGGCCGACACCGTGAACATCCAGGACAAACCCAGCTACCTGCTGGTGCTGATGGACATCACCGAGCGCAAGCGCTCCGAGCTGGAGCTGGTGTCGGCGATCGAGGAGGTGATGCGCGATGCCTCGTGGTTCAGCCAGACCCTGATCGAAAAGCTGGCCAATGTGCGTAGCGCCAACCAGGCCGAGCAGCCCAGCGCGTCCTTTACCGACCTGACGGCCCGCGAGCGCGATGTGCTGGGGCTGATCTGCGAGGGCCTGGCCGACAAGGAGATCGCCGCGCGCCTGCAGCTGGCGCCCAGCACGGTGCGCAATCACGTGGCCACGGTGTATTCCAAGCTGGCGCTGCACAGCCGCGCCGAGGCCATTGTCTGGGCTCGCGAGCGCGGGCTGTTCAGCGGCGACCGTCGCGGCAAGACGCAGCGCTGAAAGGTGCAGCGCCGACCGGTGCAAATGCACCAGTGCCATCAGTACAAATGGTGCTTCTGCGGCTTCACGGGGTTTCTTAGGCTGGGTGATATGCGGTGCCGTGGCGGACACGGGCCACTCACGAAAATCATCAGCTGAAGGAATGCACGATGCGTAGCGAACAGATCAAAGGTGCGATGGGCACGGCGGCCGGCAAGGCCCAGGGTGCAGTAGGCGAGCTGCTGGACGACCAGCAGATGCGCCTGGAGGGCGCCGCTCGCCAGGCGGCCGGGCAGTTGCAGGAAACCTATGGCGAGGCGCTGGACAGCGTCTCCCGCTTTGTCCGTGACAAACCCCTGGCCAGCGTCGCCATCTTCGCCGGGATCGGCCTGCTGGCCGGCCTGTTGTGGCGTCGCCGCTGAAGGAGGCCTGGGTGATTTCCCAGGCGCAGTTGCGCCGCTACATCGAACAGGGCTTCGCGCCCCTGGCCTGTGCCTTCAGCACCGGCTCCGATTCCACACTGACCCTGCGGGTCTTCGAGCCTGAAAGCGGACGGGTCGACCTGGTGGTCACCGGCATCGACCCGCGCACGCTCGCGACAGAGGCGGACGTGCTGGCGATGATCGAGGAGCTGCTGTACGAGCTGCGCAGCAACTCCATCAGCCTGGTGCACCTGTCCTGACCGGGGAGCCGCCTCTGTAGGAGCGAGGCTTGCCCGCGATGGTGGTGAACGATAACGCGGGTTGTCTGAAACACCGCGTTGTCATGAGGATTTTTCGCGGGCAAGCCTCGCTCCTACAGAAGAAGAACGTGTTTCTCTGTATCAGTCCTTGGCGATCAAGCTCGGCCGGCAATCGAGGCTCAGGCGGGCGCCGCCGCTGTCGCTGCTGCCGACGTCGAGCTTGAAGCCGTGCAGGCTGACGATGGCGGCGACGATGGACAGGCCCAGGCCAAAGCCGCCGTGGGAGTTGCTGTCGTCGACCCGGTAGAAGCGCTGGAACACTGCCTTGCGTTCGGCCTCGGGAATGCCGGGGCCGGAGTCGAGGACTTCCAGGCGCGTGCAGCCGCCATCCTCCATACCACGCAGAATCACCTCGCCGCCCGGCGGGGTGAACTTGATCGAGTTGCTCAACAGATTGGCCAGGGCCTCGAACAGCAGGGCGCGGTCGCCGGTCAGGCTTGGCAGCCTGTCCGGCACATCCAGGGTCAGGGTCAGCTGGCCTTCCTCGGCCAGCGGCAGGTAAAAGTCATACAGCTCGCGCAGCAACGGCAGCGGGTCGAGCTCGACAAACCCCGAGCGGCGCTGGTGGTCCTCGATTTCGGAAATCCGCAGCAGGCCGCGAAAACGCGCCATCAGCCGGTCGGCCTCGGCCAGCACCTGGTCCAGCTGCAAGGCTTCCGGCGTGCCCTCGACCGCCTGTTGCTGCATGCGATACAGCTGCGCGCGCAGGCGGGTCAGCGGGGTGCGCAGGTCGTGGGCGATGTTGTCGCACACGCCCTTGACCTCGTTCATCAGCCGCTCGATGCGGTCGAGCATGGCGTTGACGATGGCCGCCAGCATGTCCAGTTCGTCACGGCGGTTGGACAGCGGCAGGCGGTGGGTCATGTCGCCGGCGACGATCGCCTCGGCGCTGGCCTGGATGCCGCGAATGCGCCGCAGCGGCCGGCGCCTGAGCAGGTGCCAGCCGGCGGCGCCGGGGATGATGGTCAGCGACACGCCCCACAGCAGCGCGTGGAGGATGATCCGCGTCACCGCGAACAGCGAGCCGTTGTCGCGCACCAGGATCAGCCAGCGGCCGTCGCGGGTGTAGGTGGCCACCGCATCGCAACTGTCGCGGGGCAGGCTGGGGTCGTCGGAGTCGATGCAGCTCTTGAGCTCGTGGATCTGCCCGTCCAGCGGCAGGTCGTCGGGGATCTCGCGGATCGGCCCGCTGAGGTAGTGACGCCGCTCGTCGAACAGGCCGTAGGCGTCGATGGCGCGCATGTCGAAGGTCATGCTGGTGGTCAGGGCTTCTTCCAGCTGCTCGCCCTGGAAGCGCGCGAACAGGTGCTGGCGCTGCATCAGCGAGTGCTTGGCGAGGCTTTCCAGGTAGCCGGACACCTCGTAGTACATGACGCCCATGAGGATGCAGCTCCAGGCCACGAACAGTGAACTGTAGAGCGCCAGCAGGCGGCTGCTGGAGGAGCGCCAGCCCTTAGAGGGGTTCAGCAATGACATAACCCGAGCCTCGCACGGTGCGGATCAGCGGGGTCATGCCTGGCGGATCGATTTTTTTACGCAGACGGCCGATATGCACGTCGATCAGGTTGGTGCCCGGGTCGAAGTGATAGCCCCAGACCTCCTCGAAAATCATCATCCGCGAGAGGATCTGGCCGGTGTTGCGCATCAAAAATTCCAGCAGCTTGTATTCGGTGGGCAACAGGCTCAGCAACTGGTCGGCGCGGGTCGCTTCGCGGCTGATCAGGTTCAGCTCCAGGTCGGCCACCCGCAGGCTGGTTTCGAACTCCTGCACCGTGCTCTTGCGTCGCAGCAGCACCTCGACCCGGGCCGCCATTTCGTCGGAGGCGAAGGGTTTGGTCAGGTAGTCGTCGCCGCCGGCGCGCAGGCCGCGCACGCGCTCGTCGACGTCGGACAGGGCGCTGATCATCAGGATCGGCGTCGACACGCCGATGGTGCGCAGGGTGGTGACGATCGCCAGGCCGTCCAGCTCGGGCAGCATGCGGTCGAGGGTGATCAGGTCGTAGTCGCCGCTGACGGCGCGCACCAGGCCTTCGCGACCGTTGTCGACCCAATCCACGTCCAGCCCGTGGCTGCTCAGTTCCGCCACGATTTCGCGGGCGGTTACGGCATCGTCTTCGATGGTCAGAATGCGGGTCATAAGGGCTTACCTGATTGGGGATTTCATGACGCAGGCCTGCATTTTGCCAAGAAATCGCCGCGGGCTTTCTAAAAAATCTTTCATCTTCGCGCCAGTGCCCTGGCGAACGCAGGGTAGCAGGCGGGCCGGGTGCGGCAATCGTTGATATCATCCAGCTATTACCGGCTGGCATGGATGCTGCGCAATGTACCTACCTCATTACCTCGACTTCAAAGCCCTGGGCGTCGGCTTGTTGCTGCTGGCGGCGGCCCCGGCGTTCGCCGCCAATCAACCCTGCTCGGGCAAGAAGGGCGGGATCGCCGGTTGCGACGGCGAGTTGTTTTTATGCAACGACGGCTCCATCAGCGGTTCCAGGCAGAACTGCGCCGCGCGCTACGGCGACTCGGGGCAGGCGGCGCGCCCACAAAGCCTGTTGCGCAGCAGCGACGGCTGCCCCTGTGGCAGTGGCAGTTTCTGCACCGGGCCACGGGGCGGGGTCTATTGCCTGACCCCGAGCGGCAACAAGAGCTACAAGCGTAAATAACGCCGTAGACGCCGATTGGACAGGCCCGGGCGCCTCTACTAGCGTTGCCGGCACGGCGCCGCCGGGGGCCACTATCGGGGGCAACACGGATGGACAAACAGCAAGCCAAACGCCAGGTCATCGCCAGCCTCGAGGCCGGGCGCTCCAGGGGCGAAACCTTTGCCGCGTTTGCCGGCAGCGGGATCAAGGAGCGGCTGCTGGCGTTCTGGATCGCCGGCTATTCCGACCCCAAGCTCTATGCCCGGCACCGGCGCAAGATCCAGATCCTGCTGGCGGTGATGCTGTTGCAGGCGGTGGTCGGCGCGGTGGCCGGGTTCTTCCTCGGCTCGGTCATAGGTCCGAAGGCTGCATGGGTATTCGGACTGTTGGGCGGGGTGGTACCGCTGCTGTTCGCCTGGGGCTTCCATAAACCTTCGGTGAACGCCTACAGCCTCTATGCCCTTCTGACCCTGTCACAATTCCCCCGATTGTTCGAAGGTTATGCCGAGGACCCGTTGGGTACCCTGATCGGCGCGGCCATGACCTTGGGGGTGGTGTTTTTCGCGATGTACGTGCGCAGCCTGATCTTTCCGGATTTCGCTTTTATCGGGCCGCGCAAGGTCAAGGGTCGCTACGTGTTTTCCAGTTAGGGCAGGGCGGCGCGAGGGCTGTTCCAGAGCCTTCCGCTTTGCTTGGCCCAGATCAATGTTCTTGTTCGACAAACCTACTAGATTGGCCTGGTGTTCAGCTCCGAGGAGCTGGCGTCGCGCAACCCTGAACCGGGTCGAAGTCCAGGTTCAGGGTGATGCACAGCAGGACGCTGGCATTCCTCTTCACTCAAGGATGAATTTACTGATGCGCCATACCGAACGAACTTTCGATATCCAGCCGCTGCAACAGGCGGATATGACCATCAGCCTCAATGGCCAGCCGGTGACGGCGGCGATTGGTGAAACCGTACTCAGCGTCATCCAGTCCCTCGGGCTGCGTCAGGTGGCGCGCAACGACCACGGCCAGCTGGCCGGCGCCTATTGCGGCATGGGCGTGTGCCATTGCTGCCTGGTGCAGATCGACGGCCGACACAAGCGCCGGGCCTGCCAGACCCAGGTGCGGCCGGGCATGCAGGTGCAGACCGAGGTCAACCGCATCATTGCCGCGGAGGAGGTGCTATGAGCCTCAATCCACTGATCGTCGGCGGCGGCCCGGCGGGTATGGCCGCGGCCATCGAACTGGCCGAGCACGGGGTGCGCAGTACCCTGATCGACGAGGCCACGCGCCTGGGTGGTGTGGTCTACCGCGGGCCGCTGCGCGACGGCGTGCAGCTGGACTACCTGGGGCCGCGTTATTGCGAAGCCCTGGCGAAACTGCACGGGGCCTTTTCCGACTGTGAACAGATGATCGACGTGCGCCTCAACCACCGGGTGGTGGGGGCCGAAGGCAAGGGCAGCCTGGTCCTGCTGGATGCCGACGAGCAGTTGCAGGAGGTGGCCTATCCGCAGTTGCTGCTGGCCGCCGGTTGCCATGAGCGCAGCGTGCCGTTTCCCGGCTGGACCTTGCCCGGGGTGATGCTGCTGGGCGGCTTGCAGCTGCAGATCAAGAGCGGCGTGGTCAAGCCGCGCGGGCCGGTGGTGATCGCCGGCACCGGGCCGCTGCTGCCGCTGGTGGCCTGCCAGCTGCACGCCAGTGGCG
Source organism: Pseudomonas sp. B3G-3 (assembly GCF_028640915.1). Lineage (NCBI taxonomy): Bacteria > Pseudomonadati > Pseudomonadota > Gammaproteobacteria > Pseudomonadales > Pseudomonadaceae > Pseudomonas > Pseudomonas sp. B3G-3. The sequence goes on from NZ_JAQZAB010000105.1 coordinate 25,359, forward strand.
CGAACGTGGCGGCGGTCTACGAGGCCTGCACCTTTGGCCGGATCGCCAAGGAAAGCCTGGCGCTGCTGAACAAGCCGCAGCTGTTCCTCGATGGCCTGAGCATGCTGGCCTACCTCAAGCTGCACCGCATTCCTGTGCATTACGGCTGGGGCGTGGTCGAGGCCCAGGGCGCGGACGGGCTGGAAAGCGTCAGCGTGGCGCCGTACTCGGCGAGCTGGGAACCGGACCTGAGCCGCCAGCAACAGATCGCCGCCCAGACCCTGGCGGTGGGCTACGGCTTTATCCCGCGCACCCAGCTCAGCCAGCAGATGGGCCTCAACCACGGCTTCAGCCATGACGGCTACCTGCGGGCCACGGCCAATGTCTGGCAGCAAAGCAGCGAGCCGCACATTCACCTGGCCGGCGACATGGGCGGGATTCGCGGCGGCGAGGCGGCGATGCTCACCGGGCGCATCGCCGCGCTGTCGATCCTGATGCAGCGCGATGTGCTGAGCAACGAGGCAGCCCTGGAGCGGCGCCAGAAGTACCAGAGCAAACTGGCTTCCATCACCCGTTTCCGTGCGGCGGTGGACCGCTACACCGAGCGCGGCACCGGGCAGATCGAACTGCCGGCCGCCGACACCCTGATCTGCCGCTGCGAACACGCCACCCGTGGCGATATCGACCGCGCCCTCGAGCAGGGCGTGCAGGACATGGCCAGCCTGAAGATGCGCACCCGGGTGAGCATGGGCGACTGCCAGGGCCGCATGTGCGTGGGCTATTGCAGCGACCGTTTGCGCCAGGCCACCGGGCGCCAGGATGTGGGCTGGCTGCGCCCGCGTTTCCCCCTGGACCCGATTCCCTTTTCTGCTTTCCCTCAACCGAGCAAGGACGCTTTGAATCATGAGTAAGTTCTACGACGTGGTCATCGCCGGCGGCGGTGTGATCGGCGCTTCCTGCGCGTACCAGTTGTCCAAGCGCAAGAACCTGCGGGTGGCGTTGATCGACGCCAAGCGCCCGGGCAATGCCACCCGTGCCTCGGCCGGCGGCCTGTGGGCCATCGGCGAGTCGGTGGGGCTGGGCTGCGGGGTGATCTTCTTTCGCATGATGTCGGCCCGTAACAAGCGCCAGGCCCAGGGTTCGGCGGTGCTGGTGGACTCCAGCACGCCGCATATCCTGCCGCAGTCGTTCTTCGACTTCGCCCTGCAATCCAACGGCCTGTACCCGCAGCTGCACCAGGAGCTGCGCGAGCGCCATGGCATGGACTTCAAGTTCGAGCGTACCGGGCTGAAGTTCGTGATCTACGACGACGAGGACCGGCTCTACGCCGAGCACATCGTGGCCTGCATCCCGCACCTGGCCCATCAGGTGCGCTGGCTCGACCAGGCGGCGCTGCGCGAGGCGGAGCCGAACGTCAGCCATGACGCCCAGGGGGCCCTGGAATTTCTCTGCGACCACCAGGTCAACCCGTTCCGCCTGGCCGACGCCTACACCGAAGGCGCGCGGCAGAACGGCGTGGACATGTACTTCAACACCAACGTCACCGGCGTGCTGCACCAGGGCAGCCGGATCAGCGGGGTGCAGACGGCGGAGGCGGGGCTGTTCCATTGCGACACCCTGATCAACGCCGCCGGCGCCTGGGCCGCCGAGCTGAGCCTGCAAGCCACTGGCGCGAGCATTCCGGTGAAGCCGGTCAAGGGCCAGATCCTGCTCACCGAGCGCATGCCGCAACTGCTCAACGGTTGCCTGACCACCAGCGATTGCTACATGGCGCAGAAGGACAACGGCGAGATCCTGATCGGCAGCACCACCGAGGACAAGGGCTTCGACATCAGCACCACCTACCGGGAAATCCAGGGCCTGGTGCAGGGCGCGGTGCGCTGCGTGCCGCAACTCGAACAGGTCAACCTCAAGCGCTGCTGGGCCGGCTTGCGCCCGGGCTCGCCGGATGAACTGCCGATCCTCGGGCCGATGTGCGGGGTGGAGGGTTACCTCAATGCCTGCGGGCACTTCCGCACGGGCATCCTGACCTCGGCGATCACCGGGGTGCTGCTGGATCGGTTGGTGAATGAGGAGGCGTTGCCGCTGGATATCACGCCGTTCCTCGCCGAGCGTTTCGGTCTGCAGGCGGTGGCGCCGTTGCAGGTGGCGCTGGCTTGAGGTAGCGCGTCGCCCTGAAGTTTTTTCGCGAGCAAGCTCGCTCCTACAAGGACTGCGTCGTTCTCGATCTTATGAACAACGCGACCTTCTGTAGGAGCGAGCTTGCTCGCGATGAACGTGAACGATGACGCGGTGCTGCGGTAACACCGCGTCGTCCCGTGGCCTCAAACCATCGGTGTACTGACAAACAACTCCAACCCTTGCGCATACTCCGCAAACGCCTTGACCCTTGGGAACCGCGCAGCATCCAGGTGCTCGGCCACCACCAGCTGGGTAAAACTCCAGGCCACGGCCAGGCTGATGCCGGCCTGATCGATGTTGCCGTCGGTGGCCAGCGGGCGTTTCTCCAATTCTCTCTCCAGCTCGCCATAGGCCGCCGCCAGCTGCCCGCGAACCCGCTCCAGCCACGGTTCGTGCTGTTTTTCCGCGGGGCGCAGCTGGTACTCGTAGTAGATCTGCACCGACTTCTCGCATGCCGCCAGCGCCAGGCCGATCAACCGCAGGTCATGGGCCCGCGCCTGGGGCGCCGCCGGCAACAGGCTGCGGCCGGCCAGGGCTTCCAGGTAGTCGATGATCAGGCACGAATCCATCAGCACCGTACCGTCGTCGCAGATCAGGGTCGGCGCCTTGACCACCGGGTTGATGCGCTGGAACTGCTCGAAGGTGCGAAACACCGACAACGCCTCATGCTCGAACGGGATATCCAGGCGCTTGAGGGTAATGGCGACACGGCGAACATAGGGTGAATCGAGCATACCGATCAGTTTCATTGAGCATTTCCTTGTGCGGAACAACGAGACAGGGGGAGGGCAGCGGCTAATTTAGCGGCAAATGTCCGGGGCTGGCTATCGGGGGCTGGTGATTGCTGTCAATCACCGATGACGGCTATTCCAGGTGCAATAAGACGAGGGTGAACGTTCTCGGGTGGCTGTCGGCGCAACGTTCGCGAGCGATCTGAAAATATGAGGCGGGCTATAAGCGTCGGAGTTGTACAAGTCCCGCCAAGTACTCCTGTCTATATACCGTTGATAACGGTTGAAAACCCGCAGCCTGATATTGCACTGCGGGTTCAAGTGCCCGAAACAGTAGCGAGCCCGTTCGACTGTTTCGGTTTGGCCGGTTCAATAAACCGCCGTGCATTTCAAACCGCTTGTTTATTGTTCACTCCAGGCGATTGCCCGATTGAAGGCCTCATAGGTTTCGGACTCGGTAAACTCTGCAGTCGGAACAATCTTGAGTGATTTCAGCAGGTCCTCAACATCGTCCTGCAGCCCGACTTGCACGAAGAACTGCTGGATACTGCTCATCTCGCTGTTGGTCAGGCTGCCCAGGAAATTCTTGCCCTGGTAGTTCTCGGCTACATAAAAGCTGTAGTTATTGTTGCCAACCCTGGACTTGTAGATTGACGTCAACCCACCGCTGCCCAAGGTGATTTTACCGTCGCTTTCCTCTTTCATCTCTCGGGCGATAGTGTCGTGATCGGTCTCTCCCGCATTCTTGGTTCCGCCGAAAAACTGCGGCATGCCGCCATACACGAGATTGGCGCGTTTAATGGGGAAGTAGAGGTAGCCATTATCCTCGTCTTCGGAATGAAGAAGAATTGCGTATGCTTTATCGACCATGATGCGCTCCTTGCGTGAGTTTGAACGTTTAACCTCAAACTTCCCTGGCACTACGAGGGACGTGTCCTGATGCCCATGACCAGCACTTGATTGAGCAGCGCAAGCACGAGTGTGCTGTGGAGCATCCGTTACCCAGCGTAGGTGAGCGATGTAGCCGGTGCCGGTCTTTCAGATGAAAAGCATGCGATGGCACGGGAGCCGCCAGACGGCCTCGTAGCGGAGTGTGGCAGCGCTATTGTGTAGGAAGGCTGAGTGTTGGCAGGAGAAGCGCTATGCATCCCACCCGAACCGCCCTTGTCCTTGCTGGTGGCGGCAGCCTCGGGGCTGTCCAGGTGGGGATGCTGCGGGCGCTGCTCGAAAAGCACGTGGTGTTCGACCTGGTGGTCGGGGCGTCGGTCGGGGCCCTCAACGGCGCCTACTTTGCCGCCAGGCCCAATGCCCGCGGCGTCGCCGAACTGGCCGATTTCTGGCGTGGCTTGCGCAAGGCCGACGTGTTTCCGTTTTCCGTGATTGACGCGCTGTCATCCGTGCTCAAGCGTCGCGGCTGCCTGTTGCCCTCGTCGGCGCTGGCGAGCCTGGTGCGCCGGGTGCTGCCGGTCACCCGCATCGAAGACACCGAACTGCCCCTGCATATCGTCACCACCAACCTGCTCACCGGGGCCGAGGAGCTGTTATCCAGTGGCAGCGTCGAGCAGGCCCTGCTGGCCAGTGCCGCGATTCCGCTGGTGTTTCCGTGGGTGCAGATCGGCGACAAGCTGCTGGTCGACGGCGGCGTCGCCAGTAACACCCCGATCGCCGCGGCGGTGTCGCTGGGCGCGACCCGGGTCATCGTGGTGCCGACCGGATTCGGTTGCGCCTGCCCGCGACCGCCGAGCGGCTTGATCGCCTTGGCCTTGCACACCCTGAACCTGATGAGCATGCGCCAGCTGGTGCGGGACATTGAGCTCTATTCGCCACAGGCGGCGATCCATGTGGTCGCGCCGTTGTGTCCGCTGGGCATTTCGGTGTTCGACTTCAGCCAGACCGAGCAGCTTCTGCAACGGGCCCACCGGCAGACCCTGGCCTGGGTCGAGGAGGGCGGCCTGCTGCGCACCGGCGTGCCGGGGGCGTTGCAGGCGCATACGCACTCGGCGGGGTGAGGCTCAGTCCTCGAACCCCGCCTGTTCGTGAATCTCGTCGACCTTCAGTTCCAGGCGGTAGGCCACGGCGATGAACAGCGCCTGGCACAGGCACAGGGTGGCGCTCAGGGAGCGGAAGGCGAAGGAACTGCCTTCGTTGACCAGCAGCACGCTGTTGGCGCGCTTGGCCAGGGGCGACAGGTTGCTGTCGGTGATGATCAGGGTCTTGGCCTGGTGGTGCTGGGCGATGCGCAGGCAGTGCTGGGTTTCCTTGGCATACGGGGTGAAGCTGATGGCGATCACCAGGTCGTTGGGACGGATGCTGCGCATCTGCTCGCGGTAGCTGCCGCCCAGGCCCGACACCAGGTGGATGCGCTTGTTGGTGTGCTGCAGGTTGTACACCAGGTAGTCGGCCACGGCGAAGGAGCGGCGCACCCCGACCACGTAGATGTTGTCGGCGTTGACCACCAGGTCCACGGCCTTGTCGAAGGCTGTGTCATCCAGTTCCAGGCCCAGGCGCTCGATGCCCGACAGGGTGGCGTTGATGCACTCGCGCGCCAGGTCGCCGCCGCTGGCCTTCTGCGACTTGTTGGCGATCATGCTGCGGATGCGCTGCTGGTAGTTCTGGACCGGGGTGGTCTTGTGGGTGTAGGCCTCGCGAAACAGCGCCTGCATCTCGCTGAAGCCGCTGAAGCCGAAGCGCTGGGAGAAGCGCACGATGGCCGAAGGGTGCACCTCGCATTCGCGGGCGATGTCGCTGATGCGGTCGACCATGATCCGGTCGCTCTGCTGGCTCATGTAGCTGGCGATGCGCTTGAGCTGGCGCGGCAGGCTTTCGTATTCCTGGGTGATCAGCTGCAACAGGCGTTCGGCATTGATCGGGGGGCTGGCGAGGTCGCTGTCTTGCGGGCTCTCGGTCGTGGCCGGCTGATCGGTGCGGGACATAGGCAATCCTTCTGTGCTTACTGGCTTGTACTTGATGGGAACGGGCTGGTGATCCATTCCCTGACAATAGGTGGGCTGTGCGCAGTCTACAGGGTCGGCGCAGGGAAAATCTTGAGGCGCGGGCCCACAGGCCGTCTGCTGAAACGATGCACGCTGCCTGGACCGGCCTTGAAAAAGTTTATTGGAAAAAATATTCCACGTAAAAATTTTATAGAAAAAATATTGATTGGTGCCGGTGAACGTTTTAGTCTGCATCCACCACGAGCGTTCGGCGCCTTCCTCGGTGCCACGCGCAGGCTGATAAAAATAACAGGAGCCAGCATGGGCCAGACTCGTTTTGCCAATGGGCGTCAATTGGATCTGATTTGCCTCGGACGCCTGGGCGTCGACCTTTATGCGCAGCAGGTCGGGGCCCGGCTGGAAGATGTCTCAAGCTTCGCCAAATACCTCGGCGGCTCGTCCGCCAACATCGCCTTCGGCACCGCGCGCCTGGGCTTGCGCTCGGCGATGCTGAGCCGGGTCGGCGACGATCACATGGGGCGTTTTCTGGTGGAGTCCCTGGCCCGCGAAGGCTGCGATGTCAGCGCGATCAAGGTCGATCCGCAGCGCCTGACCGCCCTGGTCCTGCTCGGTCTCAAGGACCGCGAAACCTTCCCCCTGGTGTTCTACCGCGAGAACTGCGCCGACATGGCCCTGCGCGCCGAAGACATCAGCGAAGCCTTTATCGCCTCCAGCAAGGCCTTGCTGATCACCGGCACCCATTTCTCCACCGACGGCGTGTACCAGGCCAGCCTCCAGGCCCTGGAGTACGCCGAACGGCACAACGTCAAACGCGTGCTCGACATCGACTACCGCCCGGTGCTCTGGGGCCTGGCGGGCAAGGCTGATGGCGAGACCCGGTTTGTCGCCGACCAGAACGTCAGCGCCCATGTGCAGAAGATCCTGCCGCGCTTCGACCTGATCGTCGGCACCGAAGAAGAATTCCTTATCGCCGGCGGCAGCGACGACTTGCTCAGCGCCTTGCGCGCCGTGCGTTCGCTGACCGCCGCGACCCTGGTGGTCAAGCTCGGTCCCCAGGGCTGCACGGTGATCCACGGCGCGATCCCGGCGCGCCTGGAAGACGGCGCCATTTACCCCGGGGTGCGGGTCGAAGTGCTCAACGTGCTGGGGGCGGGCGATGCCTTTATGTCCGGCTTCCTCAGCGGCTGGCTGGAGGACGCCAGCGACGAGCGCTGCTGCCAGCTGGCCAATGCCTGCGGCGGTTTAGTCGTGTCGCGCCATGCCTGCGCGCCGGCGATGCCGACCCGCGCCGAGCTGGATTACCTGTTCAGCAGCCCGGTACCCATCACCCGGCCGGACCAGGACAGCACCCTGCAGCGCCTGCATCAGGTCAGCGTGCCGCGCAAGGCCTGGAAGCAGCTGTTCATCTTTGCCTTCGATCATCGTGGGCAGTTGGTGGAACTGGCGCAGAAGGGCGGGCGCGAGCTCAAGTCCATCAGTCAGCTCAAGCAGCTGTTTATCCAGGCCGTGGAGCGGGTCGAGGCCGACTTGCGCGCGCAGGGCGTCGAGGCCGATGTCGGCCTGCTGGCCGACCAGCGTTTCGGCCAGGATTCGCTGAACGCCGCCACCGGCCGTGGCTGGTGGGTGGCGCGGCCGGTGGAAGTCCAGGGCTCGCGGCCGCTGGCCTTCGAACACGGGCGTTCGATCGGCAGCAACCTGATTGCCTGGCCCCAGGAGCAGATCATCAAGTGCCTGGTGCAGTACCACCCGGACGACGAGCCGCTGCTGCGCCTGGAGCAGGAAGCGCAGATCAAGGGCCTGTACCAGGCGTCCCAGGTCAGCGGCCATGAGCTGCTGCTGGAAATCATTCCGCCCAAGGACCACCCCTCGACTCACCCGGACGTGCTCTACCGCGCCCTCAAGCGCCTGTACAACCTGGGCATCTTTCCGGCCTGGTGGAAGATCGAGGCGCAAAGCGCCGAAGACTGGACCCGGCTCGACGAGTTGATCGAGGAGCGCGACCCCTATTGCCGTGGCGTGGTGCTGCTGGGTCTCAACGCCCCGGCGGCGGCCCTGGCCGAGGGCTTCCGCCAGGCCGGCAATAGCCGCACCTGCCGCGGGTTCGCCGTGGGCCGCACGATTTTCCACGAGCCGAGCCGGGCCTGGCTGGCCAGCGAGATCGACGACGAAACCCTGATCCGCCGGGTGCAGGCGACCTTCGTCGAGCTGATCGACGCCTGGCGCGCCGCCCGCGCCTGAACATAGAGCCTGACCGCAAGAGCCCTGACGCAACACCTGTAGCCGCTGCCGAGCGTAGCGAGGCTGCGATAAGGTCCGCAGGACCTTCCAGCGATTTCAAGAGCGCGTCTGCTGCGTCGGAGTGCCGCCCAAGCCGATCGCAGCCTCGCTAAAGCTCGGCAGCGGCTACAGGGCTACAGCGGCTACAGCGGCTGCAGCAGTGGGTACGAGGCCGGGAATTTTTCAGAACGCTTTAGAAAACAATAAAAGGTGCAGCCATGCCCGCAATCCGAATTGGCATCAACCCGATTTCCTGGAGCAACGACGACCTGCCGTCCCTCGGCGGCGAAACGCCTTTGAGCACGGCGCTGAGCGAGGGCAAGGCAATCGGCTACGAAGGTTTCGAGCTCAACGGCAAGTTCCCCAAGGATGCCAAGGGCGTCGGCGATGTGCTGCGCCCGTATGACCTGGCGCTGGTTTCGGGCTGGTATTCCAGCCGCCTGGCCCGGCGCTCGGTGGCCGAGGAGATCGACGCCATCGCCAGCCATGTCCAGCTGCTGGCGCAGAACGGCGCCAGGGTGCTGGTCTACGGCGAGGTCGCCGACTCGATCCAGGGCCAGCGCATTGCCCTGGTGGAGCGGCCGCGTTTTCACAGCGAACAGGCCTGGCAGGAATACGCCGACAAGCTCACCGAGCTGGCGCGTTTCACCCTGTCCCAGGGCGTGCGCCTGGCGTACCACCACCATATGGGCGCCTACGTCGAATCGCCGGCGGACATCGATAAGTTGATGAGCCTGACCGGCAGCGAAGTCGGCCTGCTGTTCGATTCGGGCCACTGCTACATGGGCGGCGGCGAACCGCTGGAGGTGCTGCGCAAGCACATCGGGCGCATCTGCCACGTGCACTTCAAGGATGTGCGCAAGCCGGTGGTGCAGCTGGCGCGCAACAACCTGTGGAGTTTCCCCGACTGCATCATCAACGGCACCTTCACCGTGCCGGGGGATGGCGACATCGATTTCGCCGCGCTGCTGGATGAGTTGCTGACCGCCGATTACCAGGGCTGGCTGGTGGTGGAGGCCGAGCAGGACCCGGCGGTGGCGCCCAGTTATGTCTATGCGAAGAAGGGCTACGACACCCTGCGCGCGTTGCTCGATGAGAGGACTGCCCCATGAGCCTGCTGGTAAAAAGCGCGGCCAAGGGCCGGACCATGGTGCAGTTGACTGAGGGCCGATTGCAGTACGTCGGTTTTGCCGCCTACCGCCTGAGCCTCGGTGAAAGCCTGCCCCTCAGTGCCGGTGATAAAGAACTGTGCCTGGTACTGCTCAGCGGACGCATCGGCATCCAGGGCGAGGCGCCGGGGCAGGGCGCCTTCGGCTGGGACAACCTCGGCGACCGGCAATCGGTGTTCGAGGACAAATCGCCCTTCGCCGTCTACCTGCCACCCGGCAGCCAGGCCCAGGTCACAGCCCTGAGCGATGTGCAGATTGCCGTCTGCGCCGCTCCCGGCGCTACCAGCAACAGTCTCGGCCCCCGGCTGATCCGTCCCGAAAGCATGAAGCGCAGCGTGCGCGGCAAGGGCGCCAACACCCGCTATGTCTGCGACATCCTGCCGGACAGCGAGCCGGCCCATTCGCTGCTGGTGGTGGAAGTGCGCACGCCGTCCGGGCATTCCTCCAGCTACCCGCCGCACAAGCACGACACCGACGACCTGCCGCACCAGAGCTTTCTCGAGGAGACCTATTACCACCAGGTCAACCCGCCCCAGGGCTTCGTGTTCCAGCGGGTCTACACCGACGACCGCAGCCTCGACGAGGCCATGGCCGTGGAGCACGGCGACCTGGTGGTGGTGCCCAAGGGTTACCACCCGGTCAGCGTGCCCTATGGCTACGAGTCCTATTACCTGAACGTCATGGCCGGTCCCAAGCGGGTCTGGCAGTTCCACAACGATCCGCAGCACAGCTGGCTGCTGGATCTGTGATTTCCAACCTTCGAATGGAGAACAAGAACAATGAGTGACGCCCCGGTAATCGGCCATTACATCGACGGTCAGGTGCAAGGCAGCGGCGAGCGCTTCGCCAACGTATTCAACCCGGCCACCGGCCGCGTGCAGGCCCGGGTCGCCCTGGCCAGCCAGAAGACGGTGGACGACGCCGTTGCTTCGGCGATGAAGGCCTTCCCGGCCTGGTCCGAGCAGTCGGCGCTGCGCCGTTCGCGGGTGATGTTCAAGTTCAAGGAACTGCTGGACCAACACCACAACGAACTGGCAGAGATCATCACCCGCGAGCACGGCAAGGTGCTGTCCGACGCCCGCGGCGAAGTGACCCGCGGCATCGAGATCGTCGAGTTCGCCTGTGGCGCGCCGAGCCTGCTGAAAACCGACTTCAGCGACAACATCGGCGGCGGCATCGACAACTGGAACCTGCGCCAGCCCCTGGGCGTGTGCGCCGGGGTCACCCCGTTCAATTTCCCGGTGATGGTGCCGCTGTGGATGATCCCGCTGGCCCTGGTCAGCGGTAACTGCTTCATCCTCAAGCCGTCCGAGCGCGACCCGTCCGCCAGCCTGCTGATGGCCCGCCTGCTGACGCAAGCCGGGCTGCCCGATGGCGTGTTCAATGTGGTCCAGGGCGACAAGGCGGCGGTGGACGGGCTGTTGCAGCACCCGGACATCGAAGCGATTTCCTTTGTTGGTTCGACACCGATCGCCGAGTACATCCACCGGCAGGCCACGTCTCGCGGCAAGCGCGTGCAAGCCCTGGGCGGGGCGAAGAACCATATGATCGTGATGCCCGATGCCGACCTCGACCAGGCCGCCGACGCGCTGATCGGCGCGGCCTACGGTTCGGCCGGCGAGCGCTGCATGGCGATCTCCATCGCCGTGGCGGTGGGCGATGTCGGCGACCGGCTGATCGAGAAACTGCGGCCGCGCATCGACCAGTTGAAGATCGGCAACGGCATGCAGGGCGACAGTGACATGGGGCCGCTGGTGACCGCCGAGCACAAGGCCAAGGTCGAAGGTTTCATCGACCAGGGCGTGGCCCAGGGCGCGCAACTGCTGGTGGACGGCCGCGGCTTCAAGGTGCCGGGCGCGGAGCAGGGCTTTTTTGTCGGCGCCACCCTGTTCGATGGCGTGACCACGGAGATGAGCATCTACCAGGAAGAAATCTTCGGCCCGGTGCTGGGCATCGTCCGGGTGGCGGATTTCGCCAGTGCGGTGGCGTTGATCAACGCCCATGAATTCGGCAACGGCGTGTCCTGCTTCACCAGTGACGGCGGCGTGGCCCGGGCCTTCGCCCGCAACATCAAGGTCGGCATGGTCGGCATCAACGTGCCGATTCCGGTGCCCATGGCCTGGCATTCCTTCGGCGGCTGGAAGCGCTCGCTGTTCGGTGATCACCACGCCTACGGCGAGGAAGGCCTGCGTTTCTACAGCCGCTACAAGAGTGTGATGCAGCGCTGGCCGGACAGCATCGCCAAGGGCCCCGAGTTCAGCATGCCGACCGCCAAGTAAAACCCTTCAACCCGTTGCTCTGGAGAACAAGAATAATGAGCCAGCCCCTGCGTTTCGCCCTGAATCGTATGGTTGCCCCACGTTTGAGCCTGCCGGCGTTCATCGAGCTGGCGGTGACCCTGAAAGCCGATGCCATCGAGATCCGCAATGACCTTGCGGGCGTGGAGATCGAAGACGGCACGCCGCCGCAACAGGTGCGCCAGTTGTGCGCGGCCCACGGCATCCAGGTGCTGTCGATCAACGCGCTGTACCCCTTCGATGTCTGGAACGACGAGCGTCGCGCCCAGGCCCTGAAGCTCGCCGCCTATGCCCGCGACTGCGGCGCCCGCGGTCTGGTGATGTGCCCGCTGAACGACCGCGCCGACACCCGCAACGAGGCCGAGCGCAGCGCCGGTTTGCGCACTGCCTTGACTGAGCTGGCGCCGATCCTGCGCGAGCACGGGATTCTCGGTTTTATCGAACCCCTGGGCTTCGAGGAATGCTCCCTGCGCCGTAAGCGCACGGCGGTGGAGGCGATCCGCGCCATCGGCGGGCTGGATGTGTTCCGCCTGGTGCACGACACCTTTCACCATCATCTGGCCGGGGAGCAGGAGTTCTTCCCCGAGCTGACCGGGCTGGTGCATATCTCCGGGGTCGAGGATCGCGAGGCGCCGCTGGCGAGCATCCGCGACGGGCACCGGGTGCTGGTGGGCGAGGGCGACATCCTCGGCAACGCGGCGCAGATCGAGGCTCTGCTTGCCAGTGGCTACAGCGGCCACCTGTCGTTCGAGCCGTTTGCCGACAGCGTGCATGGGCTGGCGGATATCCAGCGGGCGATCGGCGCGAGCATCGACCACCTCAAGCACGCCCTGGCCTGATGCATTCCCCCACTGTAGGAGCGAGCTTGCTCGCGATGGACGCTAACGATGACGCGATATGCCTGTAGAAACGCGGTGCGTCTGAATCCATCGCGAGCAAGCTCGCTCCTACAGGGTTCAGCGTATCTATTGAAGGTGCAGACATGACTACGACACGACTGACCATGGCCCAGGCCCTGGTGAAATTCCTCGACAACCAGTACGTCGAGATCGATGGGGTGCAGAGCAAGTTCGTCGCCGGGATCTTCACCATCTTCGGCCACGGCAACGTGCTCGGCCTGGGCCAGGCCCTGGAGCAGGACAGCGGCGAACTGGTGGTGCATCAGGGCCGCAACGAGCAGGGCATGGCTCATGCGGCCATCGGCTTCGCCAAGCAGCACCTGCGGCGCAAGATCTACGCCTGCACCTCGTCGGTGGGCCCGGGCGCGGCGAACATGCTGACCGCCGCGGCGACCGCCACCGCCAACCGCATTCCTTTGTTGCTGCTGCCCGGCGATGTCTACGCCAGCCGTCAGCCCGACCCGGTGCTGCAACAGATCGAGCAGTTCCACGATCTGAGCATCAGCACCAACGATGCCTTCAAGGCCGTGAGCAAATACTGGGACCGCATCAACCGTCCCGAGCAACTGATGACCGCGGCGATCCACGCCATGCGCGTGCTCACCGACCCGGCGGAAACCGGCGCGGTGACCCTGGCCTTGCCCCAGGATGTGCAGGCCGAGGCCTACGATTACCCGGATTACTTCCTGCAAAAACGCGTGCACCGCATCGAACGCCGGCCAGCCACCGCGGCCATGCTCGAGGATGCTGTGGCGGCCTTTGCCGGCAAGCGCAAGCCGCTGATCATCTGCGGCGGCGGGGTCAAATACTCCGGGGCCAACGAAGCGCTGCAAGCCTTTGCCGAGCGCTTCGGCATTCCCTTCGCCGAGACCCAGGCCGGCAAGAGCGCGGTGGTTTCCAGCCATCCGCTGAACCTCGGCGGCATCGGCGAGACCGGTTGCCTGGCGGCCAACCTGCTGGCTAAAGAGGCGGACCTGATCATTGGCATCGGTACCCGCTACAGCGATTTCACCACCGCGTCGAAGTCGCTGTTCCGCGCCGATGCGCAGTTTCTCAACCTCAATATCAGCCCCTGCGATGCCCTGAAACTCGACGGCGTGCAACTGCTGGCGGATGCCCGGGAAGGCCTGGACGGGTTGGCCGCGGCCCTGGCGCGCAGCGACTACCAGGCTGCCTGGGGCGACCAGATCGGCCAGGCGCGGGCGCAGCTGGACGCGGAGGTGGACCGGGTCTACCAGGTCGAATACCACGCCGAAGGTTTTGTCCCGGAGATCAACGACCACATGGACCCGGCGGTGCTGCGCGAATTCATCGAACTGACCGGCTCCTGCCTGACCCAGAGCCGGGTGCTGGGGGTGCTCAACCAGACCCTGGCCGACGACGCGGTGATCGTCGCCGCCGCCGGCAGCCTGCCCGGCGACCTGCAACGCAGCTGGCGCAGCAAGGGGGTCAACACCTACCACGTCGAGTACGGCTATTCCTGCATGGGCTACGAGGTCAACGCGGCCCTGGGGGTCAAGCTCGCCGAGCCCCAGCGCGAGGTCTACGCCCTGGTGGGCGACGGCTCCTACCTGATGCTGCATTCGGAGCTGGCCACCTCGATCCAGGAGCGGCGCAAGATCAACGTGGTGCTGCTGGACAACATGACCTTCGGCTGCATCAACAACCTGCAGATGGAACACGGCATGGACAGCTTCGGCACCGAGTTCCGCTTCCGCAACCCGGAAACCGGCAAGCTCGACGGTGCCTTCGTGCCGGTGGATTTCGCCATGAGCGCGGCGGCCTATGGCTGCAAGACCTACAAGGTGAGGACGGTCGAGGAGCTGCAGGCGGCCCTGGCCGATGCGCGGACCCAGAGCGTGTCGACCCTGATCGATATCAAGGTCCTGCCCAAGACCATGATCCACAAGTACCTGTCCTGGTGGCGGGTCGGGGTGGCGCAGGTGTCCACCAGCGCCCGTACCGATGCGGTGGCCAGACAACTCAACGAACGCCTGGCCAAGGCCCGGCAGTACTGATTGCTCTCGAACGAACAACAACAGGAGTAGCACCATGTCTTTGAAACTGGGCGTCATCGGTACCGGGGCCATCGGCCAGGACCATATCCGTCGTTGCAGCCAGACCCTGCTGGGCAGCCAGGTGGTGGCGGTCACCGATATCAACCTGGAGCAGGCGGCGAAGGTGGTGGCCGAGCTGAAGATCGCCGCCGAGGTGTATCCCGATGGCCACGCGCTGATCAAGGCGCCGGAGGTCGAGGCGGTGCTGGTCACCTCCTGGGGGCCGAGCCATGAAGAGTTCGTGCTGGCGGCCATCGCCGCCGGCAAGCCGGTGTTCTGCGAGAAGCCGCTGGCAGTGACCGCCGCCGGCTGCCGCAAGATCGTCGAGGCCGAAATGGCCCACGGCAAGCGCCTGGTCCAGGTGGGCTTCATGCGCCCCTACGATACCGGCTACCGCGCGCTGAAGGCGGTGATCGACAGCGGCCAGATCGGCGAGCCGCTGATGCTGCACTGCGCCCACCGCAACCCGCGGGTCGGCGAGAACTACAAGACCGACATGGCGATCACCGACACCCTGATCCATGAGCTGGACGTGCTGCGCTGGCTGCTGGCCGACGACTACGTGTCGGTGCAGGTGGTGTTCCCGCGCAAGTCGAGCAAGGCGTTGGCGCACCTGCGCGACCCGCAGGTGGTGCTGCTGGAAACCGCCAAGGGCACGCGCATCGACGTCGAGGTCTTCGTCAACTGCCAGTACGGCTATGACATCCAGTGCGAAGTGGTGGGCGAGACCGGCATCGCCAAATTGCCGGAGCCGTCCCAGGTGCAGTTGCGCAGCGAGGCCAAGCTGTCCAACGCGATCCTGATGGACTGGAAGGACCGCTTTATCGCCGCCTATGACGTCGAGCTGCAGGCCTTTATCGACGGCGTGCGGGCCGGGCAGGTGGGCGGTCCTTCAGCCTGGGACGGCTATGCCGCGGCGGTGGCCGCCGATGCCTGCATCGAGGCGCAGAACAGCGGGCAGATCGTCAAGGTCGCGCAACCGCCGCGCCCGGCGTTCTACGGCTGAATGCTGATTTTGTAGGAGCAGCCGGTCGACGCTCGATTGCCCGCGATGAACCTGAGAGCGCCGCGTTTATCCAGAAAATACGCGTCATCGTTAACGTCCATCGCGAGCAAGCTTCGCTCCTACAGGGTAGGCAGCAACTTTGTAGCCGCTGCCGAAGGCTGCGATCGCGACCGAAGGGCGCGCAAGGCCTCAAGATCGCTGAAGGCCTTCGGCCTTATCGCAGCCTGCGGCAGCGGCTACAGGTCACTACTTCAGATTTGGGGAGAACACTAAAATGCGCATTGCACTGGACCCCTACATGTACCGCCACCTGCCGCTGGGCCAGATGACCGACAAGGCTGCCGAGCTGGGGTATCAATACATCGAGCTGTCGCCCCGCGAGGATTTCCTGCCGTTCTACAAGGCGCCCCGGGTCGACCGGGCGCGGATCAAGGCGTTTCGCAAGGCCCTGAGCGACAGCGGCGTGCAACTCTCGTCCTTGTTGCCGATGTACCACTGGGCCGCCGCCGACGAAGGCTTGCGCGTGGCGGCGGTGCGCAACTGGAAGCGGGCGATCCAGATCGCCGTGGAAATGGACTGCGAGCTGGTCAACACCGAGTTCACCGGCCAGTCGGACAACCCGCTGGTGTGCGAGAACCAGTTCATGCGCTCCATGGACGAATTGATCCCGGAGTTCGAGCGCGAGGGCATCAAGCTGGATATCCAGGCCCATCCCTATGATTTCTGCGAGCGCAACAACGAGTCGGTGGACATCATCCGCGGCTTGGACCGGGACTGGATCAACTACCTGTACGCGGCGCCGCACACCTTCTTCTACGACGACGGCAAGGGCGATATCGCCTCGATGCTCAAGTACGCGGGCAGCAAGCTCAGCCACCTGATCATCGCCGACACCTACAACCACAAGGCGTCGTCGAGCCTGCGCTATATCGTCAACCCGCCGGGCGTCACCGCCACCGTGCACCAGCACCTGGACATCGGCCAGGGCGAAGTGGACTGGACGGCGTTCTTCGATACCTTGCGCGAGATCCAGTTCGATGGCATCGCCACGGTCTCGGTGTTCGCCTGGGAAGACCGCCCGGACGAATCCAACCGGATGATGCTGGAGCGGGTCAGCAGCGAACTGTGCCGCTGAAGCGACCCCTGTGGTCGGATCATGCGGATCGAATGGGGAGCGGCCGGCATTTCTACGTACCGCCGTTTGTAGGAGCAGCCGGTCGACGCTCGATTGCTCGCGATGAACCTGAAGATGCTGCGTTTCGTCAGGAAATACGCGTCATCGTTGACCTCCATCGCGAGCAAGCTTCGCTCCTACAAGGGCGAGTTGATTACCGTTACCGCGTGGTCGATCGCAGGCTGCGCCAGCGGCTACAGCAGTACAACGGGTTCTATATAAGGAGGGCTTTGCGATGCGCATTGGATTGGTGGGTTACGGCCATGGCGGCCGACATTTTCACGCACCGCTGATTGCCAGCCTGCCCGGCGCGACTTTTGTCGGGGTGGTCACCCGCTCGGCCGAGCGCCGGCAACTGCTGGCGGCGGAGCATCCCGGGGTGCGGGCCTTCGACAGCATCGAGCAACTGGTCGCGGCCGGGGTCGACGGGCTGGTGATTTCCACCCCGCTGGAGGGCCGCGCGGCGTTGGTGCTGGAAGCCATCGAGCGCGGTGTCCCGGTGGTCAGCGACAAGCCCTTCGCCAGCGACGTGGAACAGGCGCGGGCGCTGATCGACGCCGCTGCAACCCGCCGGGTGCCGCTGAGCCTGTACATGAACCGGCGCTGGGACTCGGACTTCCTCACCCTGCGCAAGCTGATCGACAGCGGCACCCTGGGCAGCGTCAGCCGCTTCGAGTCGCGGGTCGAGCGCTATGTGCCGCAGGCCGTGGGCAATGCCAGCGGCGGCGGGTTCCTGCGCGATCTTGGCAGCCATCTGGTGGACCAGGCCTTGCAGCTGTTCGGCCCGGTGACCCGGGTCTACGCCGAGTTGCAGTACGCCGCCCAGGCGCCGACCTGCGACTACGGTTTTTTCCTCGCCCTGAGCCATGCCAATGGCGTGGTTTCACATTTGTCCGGTAGTTGTCTGCAGAACTGCCAGGGGCCGCGCTTCCGGGTCAGCGGTTCGGCCGGCAGTTATACGGTCGAGGGCCTGGATGGCCAGGAGCAGGCGCTGGTCGCCGGCCTGTCGCCACAAACCGAGGGCGAGCGCTGGGGCGTCGAGGAACACCGGCGCTGGGGCTGGTTCGAGCAGGGCGAGATTCGCGAGCGGATAGCCTCCGAGCGGGGCGACTGGTTGCAGTTCTATAAACGCTGGCAGGCGGCGCTGCAAGGGCAGGGGCCGCTGCCGGTGACGCCGGCCGAGGCCCTGGCCACCACCCGCGTACTGGACGCCGCGCGCCTGAGCTGGCGCCAGCGCCAGGTGGTGGAAATGGCCGATTTCCGGCTGCAGAATGAATTTGGAATAAAATTCTAAAATGAGTTGATATAGAAATTATTTTCCAATAAAGTCGTTTCCAGGTTGCCGACTAGCAGGGTTCTCGCACCGACCTCAAGCCCGCCTTGAGCCGAGTGGAACCCGCCAACAAAAACAACAGGTACCGTCGATGAAAACCTTCAGTTCCGCTTTGCACCTGCTTCGTCGCGCATTAGTGCGCCGCCGTCCGCTGTCTCGTCAAACACCCCGGCCTGCCTCCGTCTTCCAGCCCCTGGTCCGCCTGCTTTGCGTCGAACGCAAGGGCGCGCTGGTGTGCTGCATGCCCGGCGCGCCGATCGTGCGTCTGCCTCACTGAGTGGTTTCTGCGCCTTATCCATAAAACCTACAAGAATGTGGAGAAAGACCTTTCATGAAGACCAAGACCCGTTTTGCCACGCTCGCCCTGTCCCTGTTGCTGGGTAGCGGCTCGGCGTTCGCCGACCTGAAGATCGGCGTGAGCATGTCGCAGTTCGACGACACCTGGCTGACCTACCTGCGCGAATCCATGGACCAGAAAGCCAAGTCCCTGCCGGACGGCGTCACCCTGCAGTTCGAGGACGCCCGTGCCGACGTGGTCAAGCAACTGAGCCAGGTGGAAAGTTTTATCAGCCAGAAGGTCGACGCCATCGTGGTCAACCCGGTGGACACCGCGGCGACCCGCAAGATCACCGAGGCGGCGGTCAAGGCCGGGATTCCTCTGGTCTACGTCAACCGCCGTCCGGACGACCTGAACCTGCCCAAGGGCGTGGTCACCGTGGCCTCCAACGACCTGGAGGCCGGGCAGATGCAGATGCAGTACCTGGCCGACAAAATGGGCGGCAAGGGTGAGGTGGTGATCCTGCTGGGCGACCTGGCGAACAACTCCACCACCAACCGCACCAAGGGCGTCAAGGAAGTGCTGGCCAAGTACCCGGGGATCAAGGTCGAGCAGGAACAGACCGGGATCTGGCTGCGGGACAAGGCCATGACCCTGGTCAACGACTGGCTGACCCAGGGCCGCAAGTTCGACGCGGTGGTGGCCAACAACGATGAGATGGCCATCGGCGCCGCCATGGCGCTGAAACAGGCCGGGGTGGAGAAGGGCAGTGTGCTGATCGCCGGGGTCGACGGCACGCCCGATGGCCTGCGCGCGGTGCAGAAGGGCGACCTGGCGGTCTCGGTGTTCCAGGACGCCAAGGGCCAGGCCGACGGCTCGATCGACACCGCGGTGAAGATGGCCAGGCACGAGCCGGTGGAACAGGCGGTGTGGGTGCCTTATCGCCTGATCACCCCGGAAAACGTCGCCCAGTTCAAATAGGCCCGCTTTAAAAAACGGGTTCAAAAAAGCTCGCCCGTTCCATCACAACAATAAGCCGGCGGGGTGGCCCAGCTGCCCCGCGGATGGAGTACCTGATCATGTTCGCTTCAGCGACTGCTTCGAGCATCCCGGCGGCGGCCGTGCCGCCCGCCGCCCAGTCCGGGCAAGAGCCCTACCTGCTGGAAGTCATCAACGTCAGCAAGGGCTTTCCCGGGGTTGTCGCCCTGTCCGATGTGCAGCTGCGGGTGCGCCCCGGCACGGTGCTGGCGCTGATGGGGGAGAACGGCGCGGGCAAGTCGACCCTGATGAAAATCATCGCCGGGATCTACCAGCCGGACGCCGGCGAGCTGCGGCTCAAGGGCCAGCGGGTGAATTTCGAGACGCCGCTGGCGGCCTTGCAGGCGGGGATCGCGATGATCCACCAGGAACTCAACCTGATGCCGCACATGAGCATTGCCGAGAACATCTGGATCGGCCGCGAGCAGCTCAACGGCCTGCATATGATCGATCACCGCGAGATGCACCGCTGCACCGCGCTGTTGCTGGAACGCCTGCGCATCAACCTCGACCCCGAGGAACAGGTGGGCAACCTGAGCATCGCCGAGCGGCAGATGGTCGAGATCGCCAAGGCGGTGTCCTACGACTCCGACATCCTGATCATGGACGAACCGACTTCGGCCATTACCGAGAAAGAGGTGGCGCACCTGTTCTCGATCATCGCCGACCTCAAAGCCCAGGGTAAGGGCATCATCTATATCACCCACAAGATGAACGAAGTGTTCGCCATCGCCGATGAAGTGGCGGTGTTCCGCGACGGCGCCTACATCGGCCTGCAACGGGCCGACAGCATGGACGGCGACAGCCTGATCTCGATGATGGTCGGCCGCGAACTCAGCCAGTTGTTCCCGGTGCGCGAGAAGCCCATCGGCGAGCTGCTGATGTCGGTGCGCGACCTGCGCCTGGACGGGGTGTTCGAGGGCGTGTCCTTCGACCTGCACGCCGGGGAGATTCTCGGCATCGCCGGGCTGATGGGCTCGGGCCGCACCAACGTGGCCGAGACGATTTTCGGCATCACCCCCAGCGACGGCGGCGAGATCCGCCTCGACGGCCAGCCGGTGCGCATCAGCGACCCGCACATGGCCATCGAAAAGGGTTTTGCCCTGCTGACCGAGGACCGCAAGCTCAGCGGCCTGTTCCCCTGCCTGTCGGTCCTGGAAAACATGGAGATGGCGGTGCTGCCGCACTACGCCGGCAACGGCTTCATCCAGCAGAAGGCCCTGCGCGCCCTGTGCGAGGACATGTGCAAGAAGCTGCGGGTCAAGACCCCGTCCCTGGAGCAGTGCATCGACACCCTGTCCGGCGGCAACCAGCAGAAGGCCTTACTCGCCCGCTGGCTGATGACCAACCCGCGGGTGCTGATCCTCGACGAACCGACCCGCGGCATCGACGTCGGCGCCAAGGCCGAGATCTACCGGCTGATCGCCTACCTCGCCGGTGAGGGCATGGCGGTGATCATGATTTCTTCGGAGCTGCCGGAAGTGCTGGGCATGAGCGATCGGGTGATGGTCATGCACGAGG
Organism: Pseudomonas sp. B3G-3; assembly: GCF_028640915.1. NCBI lineage: Bacteria > Pseudomonadati > Pseudomonadota > Gammaproteobacteria > Pseudomonadales > Pseudomonadaceae > Pseudomonas > Pseudomonas sp. B3G-3. Next base: position 46,252 of record NZ_JAQZAB010000105.1, read on the forward strand.
GCGAGCTGATGGGCACCCTCGACCGCGGCGAAGCGACCCAGGAGAAGGTCATGCAACTGGCTTCCGGGATGTCCCTGGTCCACTAGCCGGCAAACGTATCAAGGCCATCGGCGAGCTGTGTTCGCCGCCGGCCATACAAGAAGAAGGTGAAGGCTTATGAACGCGATACTGGAAAACAAACCCGCGGCGGCGCCAGCCAGAACGCGCCGGCGCCTGCCCACCGAACTGAGCATCTTCCTGGTGCTGATCGGCATCGGCCTGGTGTTCGAACTGTTCGGCTGGATCGTGCGCGACCAGAGCTTCCTGATGAACTCCCAGCGCCTGGTGCTGATGATCCTGCAGGTGTCGATCATCGGCCTGCTGGCCATCGGCGTGACCCAGGTGATCATCACCACCGGCATCGACCTGTCGTCCGGCTCGGTGCTGGCGCTGTCGGCAATGATTGCCGCCAGCCTGGCGCAGACCTCGGACTTCACCCGCGCGGTGTTCCCGTCGCTGACCGACCTGCCGGTGTGGATCCCGGTGGTGGCCGGGCTGGGGGTAGGGCTGCTGGCGGGGGCGATCAACGGCAGCATCATCGCCATCACCGGGATCCCGCCCTTTATCGCCACCCTCGGCATGATGGTCTCGGCGCGCGGCCTGGCGCGTTACTACACTGAGGGCCAGCCGATCAGCATGCTCTCGGATTCCTACACGGCCATCGGCCACGGTGCGATGCCGGTGATCATCTTCCTGGTGGTGGCGGTGATCTTCCATATCGCCCTGCGCTACACCAAGTACGGCAAGTACACCTACGCCATCGGCGGCAACATGCAGGCGGCGCGGACCTCGGGGATCAACGTCAAGCGCCACCTGGTGATCGTCTACAGCATCGCCGGGCTGCTGGCGGGGCTGGCCGGGGTGGTGGCCTCGGCGCGGGCGGCGACCGGGCAGGCGGGCATGGGCATGTCCTACGAGCTGGACGCCATCGCCGCCGCGGTGATCGGCGGCACCAGCCTGGCCGGCGGCGTGGGGCGCATCACCGGCACCGTGATCGGCGCGCTGATCCTCGGGGTGATGGCCAGCGGTTTCACCTTCGTCGGTGTCGATGCCTACATCCAGGATATCATCAAGGGCCTGATCATCGTGGTGGCGGTGGTCATCGACCAGTACCGCAACAAGCGCAAGCTCAAGCGCTGAGCCCTGTGCTTCTGTAGGAGCGAAGCTTGCTCGCGATGGACTTCAACGATAACGCTTAGCATCTGATGCACCGCGGCGTATTGACGATTATCGCGGGCAAGCCTCGCTCCTACAGAAGCCTTGCACCACGGCAGCGGCAGGCCTTTTTCGGGCCTGCCGTTGCCGTTTGTCTTCTAAAAGACCCCGGCCGATGGAATTTCTTGTTATAAACGCACTCCGATAACCGCCGCCAAAGCCAGCCCTGGCGGGCTTTCAGGGCTTGTCGGACAAATTCGATGTCATTTCAGTTGCTGAGGCCTCAAACGGGCCTTAGACTGCCGCCCCTCGTAAATTGAGTGCCGGGTGGCGCTTGGAATGTATGGCGCCTTTCCGATGCCCCGAAAGGGGGCACGGAAAACAGCTTTAATTCGCCTTAATGCACGTATTTTTTATAGAGAAATCAATGACAAAGGAAAAGTTGCTGGCCATGCCGGCGGATGACTACATGAACGCCGAGCAGCTGGCTTTTTTCACTGAGCTGTTGCAGGCCATGAAGGTCGAAACCCACGAGCGCATCGAACAGAACCGAATCGCCATTGAGAGCCTGGACACCCCGGCCGACCCTGCCGACGCGGCTTCCGTAGAGGAAGAGCGGACCTGGCTGGTCAACGCTATCGACCGCGACCAGCGCATGCTGCCGCAGCTGGAGCAGGCCCTGGGCCGTATCGGCGACGACAGCTTCGGCTGGTGCGACGACAGCGGCGAGCCGATCGGCCTGAAACGCCTGCTGATCAGCCCGACCACCAAGTACTGCATCGAAGCTCAGGAACGTCACGAGCAGATCGACAAGCACCAGCGTCAGGCCTGATCGCCAAGACTTCTCCCCTCGCGGGCAAGCCCCACCCCAAGGTCGCCACTGCACCTGGGCTGGCAGGCTTGCCCGCGAGTCGTTTGTGGGCGCCCTGAAAGCCCCTCGCGCATTTCTATTGATCTGCTGCAAACCTGCGACTAATGGACCATGGATAATGGCTTTTTAGTGGCGTTCAATGCAGAGCAAATAATTAGAAAAACGTGGGGTAATCCAGATGACGCAAGACGGATCTTTGTCGGCTGCCACTGCGCAACCGCTGCCAACAGCCCAAGCCACCCGGCGCTGGTGGGGTCCAGCCCTGCAAAGCGGCGCCTTGCTGCTGGTGTTGTATGCCCTGTCCCAAGGGCTGCTTTCCTTCTACCTTGCCGTGCCGCTGATGCTGCTGATCGTCTGGCTGCCGCGCCTGGCCAGGCCCAAGGCCGCAGCGCCGGCGAGCAGCGTCGACAACGGCGAGATCGCCGCGCTGACTCGCGACCTGTCCTACAGCACCAGCCATAACGCACTGTCGGCCGCCGGCGTGGCCTATTCGGTCCGGCAACTGGCCGGGCGGGTGCAGTCGCAACTGGACTCGGCGGCGCGCATCGTCAGCAGCGCCGAGGCGATGATCCACACCGAGCAACTGGCCGCGCAGCTCAGCCAGCAGGCCCTGAGCGCCGCCAGCGAAGCCCATCGCAGCAGCGCCGAAGGCAGCGTGGTGCTGGGCGAGTCGATCACCCGCATGCACCGCCTCAGCCAAAGCGCCAACGACAGCCGTGAACTGATCGAGGCCTTGAGCCAGCGCAGCGAAGACATCCAGCGGGTGGCGCTGGTGATCCAGTCGATCGCCAGCCAGACCAACCTGCTGGCGCTGAATGCCGCCATCGAGGCGGCGCGGGCCGGGGAGCACGGGCGCGGGTTCGCCGTGGTGGCCGATGAGGTGCGTGGCCTGGCCGGGCGCACGGCCACCGCCACCGACGAGGTCGGGGTGATGGTCGGCGATATCCAGCAGCGCACCGCCCAGGTGGTGGAGCAGATCCGCCAGCTGTCCAGCGACCTGAACACCGGGGTGGAGCAGGTCGAGTCCACCGGCCAGCATTTGCAGAACATCGCCCGGCTGTCGGCGGGGGTGGAAAGCCAGGTCGGCGAGATCGCCCGCGGCGCCGAGACCAATCGCCAGCAACTGGACAGCCTGTTCCATGCCGTGGAGCAGGTGCGCGGCGACCTGGCGGTGAGCGACCAGCAGACCCGGAGCCTGGCCGAGGCGGCGGTGCAGATGGAAGGGCAGGCGGAGATCATCAGCGAGCGCCTGGCGGCAGTCGGCCTGGACGACTATCACCAGCGCATCTACGACCTGGCCCAGGAAGGCGCCCGACGCATCGCCGAGCAGTTCGAGGCGGACCTGGACGCCAGCCGCATCAGCCTCGACGACCTGTTCGACCGCAGCTACCAGCCGATCGCCAATACCCAGCCGGTGAAATACCAGACCCGCTTCGACCGCTACGCCGATCAGGTGCTGCCGGCGATCCAGGAGCCGTTGCTGGCGCGTCACGAAGGCCTGGTGTTCGCCATCGCCTGCACGCCCCAGGGCTACGTGCCGACCCACAACCAGGTGTTCTCGCAGCCGCTGACCGGCGACCCGCAGCTGGATACCCTGCACAACCGCACCAAGCGCAAGTTCGAGGACCGCACCGGCATCCGCTGCGGCAGCCACCAGCAGCCGCTGTTGCTGCAAACCTACACCCGCGATACCGGCGAACTGATGCACGACCTGTCGGTGCCGATCAGGGTCAAGGGCCGGCATTGGGGCGGCCTGCGCCTGGGCTACAAACCGGAGCAGGCTGTCGAGGCCGTGCGCGGCTGAGCCCGAGCGGGCCGGTCATTGTTACCGGCCCTGCAACGAAGCTGTGCAAGAGATGGCTTTTTCCCAGTATGGGAACTCATTAGTATGGCGACATTGTTAGCTAGCTAACTAGTTGTCAGGAGAAGTCCTCATGCAAAGCAAAGTCGATGTCGCAGTGATGATTGGTAGCGGTGTACCGGCCACCTTTCGCGCGGTCGGGCTGAATGTGTGCTGGGTCGTGCTGGTCAATGGCGAGCGCCGCGGCGCGCCGTTCGCCAGCCGGGAGGAAGCCGTGGAATGCCAGGCGTCCTGGCTGGCTCAGCTGGCGCGGGACAAGGCCGGACACCCGCTGTTCAGTCGTTCGGCCTGAGGGCGCAGGCATCCGCGCCTTCAGACCTCGCTGCCGATCACCGCGCTTTCGGCCTGGAACAGTGCCACCTGGGCCATCGACAAGGCGCTGCTGGCGGCCTGCGCCTGGGCCCGGGCGGCGGACAAGGCCTGCATGTGCGCGTCGGTGGCGCGATGCCGGGCGGCGCTTTGCACCATCGCCAGGCGCTCGTTGGCCTTGCGCAGCCGTTGCTGCAATTGCTCGATCTGTTTGCGCAGCAGCCTGATGCGTTTCTTTTTCGCTTCGAGCACGCCGTCGGGAGCAGCGTTGGTCGCCCGGGTGATCGCGGTGCGCAGGTCAAACGGATCGCTCGCCGGGCTTTCGCTGCCCGCCGCGCCTGGCAGGGCGAACTCGGCCAGGGACGGGAGGCGGGCAGGTGGGTTGAGGTCGATCATCATGGCGCTCTTTACAGGAAGGCTCGCCAATATGTCGGTCGGGCGCGGCAATCCTTTACCCTGGGCTCAGAGGTTCAGGGCGCCCTGGTCGACGGCCTGCTTGAGGGCGCGGGCGGCGTCCTTGGCGGCAGCTTCGGCCAGTTCCGCAGTCTTGAACCAACGGTCCTTTTCCACCTGGTGGTAGCGCACGGTGCGCAGCGGTGGCTTGGCGCGCATCACGATCACGGCCTGGAACTCGCCCTCGACGTCCCGGGCTTCGCCATGAATGAAAAACTCGCCTATATCGAATTCCGTCACGTCCGACTTTCCCCTGGAAAATATGCTGGTGAAGCCTGGCCGGTGGCTGGCTTCAAGGTCGCGGCAGTATGGCAGTTGTTGCCCGTCGATGGCTGAGTTAAGTCACGCAAGTGGCTGACCGGCAGGATAAAAGAGGTTTTTTCAGCGATTTGCTCACGCATGGGTTGCTCTGAATACATAAAGTTGCTCTAGAATTGCCCCGGCAGTCAGAGATTGATGTTTACCTGCAGCACTCCCGTCCCATTAAGGGTGACGAAAGGATCGTGAGGTTTTCCGATCGACAGTGAGTGCGCAGCTTTCTCGGCGGGTCGGAACCACTTCTTCTGCGCTTGATGCGGGCCAAACGGTCCGGTAGTCCTTCCGGTTGTCCTGGGGAGGGGCGCACCGGTGTTTGCGCCTACGCGTTGGCGAGTGGTGCTTTTTCGGATTGTTTTCATGTGGAGTCACGGCGCCGGTTCGGCCGCCTTTTTCTGCTGTCCGTCGTTTACGCGGGCAGAGTCATTTTCAGTTTCGGGGATCTTTCCTTGGCAGTCAGTAATCTTGATATGCACGCGTTGTTCGTCCTGGGCGATTTGCGCGCAAAGTTGGTCAAACAGTTCCAGTCACGTTTCGTCTACATCACCGAACAGACGCCGGAAGGCATTTACGTCGCCGAAATCGACACCGAGACAGCGCTGGTCGTGGATGACAAGCCGCGCCTGGAACTCAAGGTCGGCGATCATTTCCGCGCGGCGGTCCTGCCCAGCCGTGAAGGCGGCAAGTTCGAAATCCGTTTTCGCGAGATCAAGCTGACCGTCTACGGCCTGGGCGAATACGCCTTTGTCAGCACCGCCGACGGCCACGCCATCTTGTTCAAGGAAGGCCACAGCGTAGTGACGGTGTTCGCCGCCAACCAGCAGTTGCAGGAAGGCCTGACCAAGACCCTGAAAGCCGTGACCGGTAAGGCCGCCAAGTGGCGCAAGGGTGAACTGGTGAGCTTCAAGGCCAGCGAGTGAGCCGCGCCGAATTCCATCAGCAGCATCTTGCGCGCGCCCGCGCCGAGGCCCAGCGCCTGTTCGAACAGAAAGCCGTGTTGCAAGGCGCCTGGCTGGCCTGGGTGGCTTCGCAGCTGTATGTCCTGAAGCCTGCGGCATACGCCAGCATGGTGCGCCGTGAGTTGCAGCGCCTGCAGGAGCAGGGCGCAGACTGAAGTCCCCCTCGAAAGCAGGAACCTCTACTACAGTCAGATGACTCAATTAGTCAGAGGCTTGCGGTGCCAAACCGCGAGACCATCCTGCAACGCTGTGAACGGCACAAGGGGCACAGGCATGAAAGGACTGCGGACACTGCTGGGCGGCGCGCTGCTCGGCCTGGGTATTTTGCTGGCGCCCGCCGGCGCTTGGGCGGCACCGGCGCCGATTCACTTCGCCGACCTGAACTGGGAAAGCGGCAGCCTGATCACCGATATCCTGCGCACCATCGTCGAGAAGGGTTACGACCTGCCGACCGACACCTTGCCGGGCACCACCATCACCCTGGAAACCGCGCTGGCCAACAACGATATCCAGGTCATCGGCGAAGAGTGGGCCGGACGCAGCCCGGTGTGGGTCAAAGCCGAGGCCGAGGGCAAGGTAGCGGCCCTGGGCGACACGGTTAAGGGCGCGACCGAAGGCTGGTGGGTGCCGGAATATGTGGTCAAGGGCGACCCGGCCAAGGGCATCAAGCCACTGGCGCCGGGCCTGCGCAGCGTCACGGACCTTGCGCGCTACAAGGATGTGTTCAAGGACCCGGAAAGCCCGGGCAAGGGGCGTTTTCTCAACAGCCCCATCGGCTGGACCTCGGAAGTGGTGAACAAGCAGAAGCTCAAGGCCTATGGCCTGACCGACAGCTATGTGAATTTCCGCAGCGGTTCCGGCGCGGCGCTGGACGCCGAGATCACTTCATCGATCCGTCGCGGCCAGCCGGTCCTGTTCTACTACTGGTCGCCGACCCCGTTGCTCGGCCGCTTCAAGCTGATCCAGCTGGAAGAGCCGCCGTTCGATGCCGAGGCCTGGAAAACCCTGACCGATCCCGAGCACCCCAACCCACGCCCCACGCGTTCGCTGGCTTCGAAGCTGTCGATTGGCGTGTCCACGCCGTTCCAGAAGCAGTACCCGCAGATCGCCGAGTTCTTCAGCAAGGTCGATTTGCCGATCGAGGCGCTGAACAAGGCCCTGGCGGAGATGAGCGAAAAGCACACGCCACCCCGGGAGGCGGCGCGGGCGTTTCTCAAGGCGCATCCGCAGGTATGGCGGGCGTGGTTGCCCGGGGATGTGGCGGATAAGGTCAGTGCCAGTCTCGATTGAGAGATTGCGGTGAGAGTGAGATCGCTATCGCGGGCAAGCC
>NZ_JAQZAB010000105.1:53562-63280 GCF_028640915.1 Pseudomonas sp. B3G-3
CTACAGAAGTTTGCGTAACCCTGTAGGAGCGAGGCTTGCCCGCGATGTTTTTAGAAGCGGGTCTGCACCGCCAGTTCGAAGGTCCGTGGCGTACCCAGGTAGTAAGCCGGCGAGACATGGGCGAACCTGGCGTAGACCTCGTCGGTCAGGTTGCGCACCCGCCCGGTGATTGAGGTGTGGTTGTCGAGCTTGTAGGTGAGGAAGGTGCCGTACAGGGTGTAGGAGGGCACGGTCAGGGTGTTGGCCGTGTCGGCGTACACCGAGGCCACATAACGCACATCGACCCCGGTCTGCCACTGCGGCGCCAGGTCATAGGTCAGCCACAGGTTGCCGACCCGGTCCGGCACGTTGGTCGGGGTATTGCCCTTGCGTGACACCACCACGCCCGCGGCGTTCTTCTCGGTGAACTCGTCGTACTGCGCATCGACCCAGGCGAAGTTGCCCTCGAGCAGCAGCTTCGGGGTGACCCGCAGCGAGCTGGCCACCTCGATGCCCCTGGAGGTCTGCTGGCCCACCGGGATGCTCAGGGTCGGGTCCAGCGGGTCGGTCACCGCGAAGTCCTTGCGCTCGATGCGGTAGGCCGCCAGGGTCGCCGAGCCGCGGCCATCCAGGTAATCGAACTTGCTGCCCACTTCCCATTGCTTGCCCGTGGAGACATCGAAGGCCTGGGTGCTGTTGTTGGGCTGCTCGGCGGCGGTGCTGTACTGCACATAGACATTGGCACTCGGGAGAAACTGATAGCTCAGGCCGACCCGGCCGGTGACCGGTTCCCAGCGGCGCTTGAGGTGTCGTGGATTGCTCGCGGTCACCTGGCGATGGTTGGTCACGTCCAGGTCGATGTCGTCGTAGCGCAGGCCGGTGAGCAGCGCCAGCCGGTCGGTCAGGGCCAGGCGATTCTCGACGAACAGCGCCTGGGTGGTGACCTCGTTGGTCTTGTCGGCGACAAAGCCCTGGCGGGTGCCCGGCAGGTCGTAGAAATGCCCCGGCTGGTAGTTGTTCGGGTCGACGCTGTTGGCCGCCTTGACGTTCAGCGGCGAGTTGGTGGTGCGGTTGACCTTGTACTCGAAGCCGCCGGACCAGGTGCTGTCCAGGCCGAAGATCGAGGTATCGTGGCGCAGCTCGAACTGGGTGCCGTTCTGCTCGCCCTGATGCCGCACCTGATAGGCCGTGGAGCGGTTCACCGCGCTGTTGTCGGCGTTGTACTGGTAGGTCTCCAGGTTGCGGTAATCGCGCTGGCTGTCCAGGTGATAGAGGGTGTTGCGCAGGCTGGTGCTGTCGTTGATCCGGTAGTCGAGGATCGAGCGCACCCAGATCGTGCGCTGCTCGTAGCGGCCGTCCTCGACGTTGTAGTTGTTGAAGCGGTTGTGCTTGTCGATCTTCAGCTCGCCGGCCTTGGGGTTGAGCACCGGGGTGCCCCAGTACGGGCTGTCCTCGTGTTCGTCCTGGTATTCCACGGCCAGGGTGTGGGACAGGTCCGGCGTCAGGTCGCTGAGCAGGGAAAACGCCAGGCTCCAGGCATCGCGTTCCTGGCGGTCGATGTAGCCGTTGCTGGTGTTGTGGCTGACGTCGAGGCGGGCGTAGTGCTGCACCTCGTCGCCGGCTTCGCTGAGGGCGTGGTTGAGGCCGAAGGCGGTTTGCGTGGTGTCGTAGCTGCCGTAGCTGACCCGGCCCTCGATGGCCCGCTCCTGGTGGTCGGCCAGCTTGGTCACGTAGTTCAGCGAACCGCCCACGGAGCCGGCGCCATTGACCAGCGAGGAAGGGCCGCCGAGCAACTCGACCCGGTCATAGATCCACGAATCCACCGGCCGTGCCAGGCCGCTGGACACGTTGATGCCGTTGAACATCTGGGTGATCTGGCTGTTGCTGAAACCACGGTAGGAGACGAAGCCGCCGAACCCCGGCGGGGCGCTGGCATTGACCCCGGGCAGGCTGTTGGCGGCGTCCTGGAAGTTCTGCGCGCCGCGCCGCTCGATATCGTTGCGGTTGGCCACCGCTACCGAGGCTGGGGTTTCGCGGACGCTCAGGCCCAGGCGCGAGGCCATGCCGCTGGACTGGTCGAGGGCCAGGCCGGGTTCGACGGGCTGGTCGCCGTCGATGGTGATCGGTGCCAGGTCGACGCTGGATTGCGCCCAGGCGCTGACGGACAGGCAGCCGCACAGGCTGGCCAGCAGGGGAATGTGTTTCATCGGTAGATCCTGAATTCTTGGCTAGGAAGCAGCCCAGGGTTCAGGGGCCGTACGAAAAGTCGGCGAGCGAAGGTCAGGCGAGCCTGCTTTTAACGCAGCATGGCCTGCATAGCGCGAAGGTGCTTAGCGCACAGTGACTTTCCGGACAGACCCTGACGCCGTGCATTGGCACGGGGCGGGCTGATGACAGGGGCAGAAGACTCAGGCGAAGGCGGGCGGCGCGCGCGGGTGGGCCGCGGGCCAGGTGAAGCGGGTGGGAATGTCAGCGGTGGCGCGGGGCGCCAGCGGCGGGCTGTGGTGTTGCGGCAGGATCGCCAGGGTCAGGCTGGAGTTGAACGCCGGGCCCATGCCGCCGGTGGAACACAGCGGGCAACCGAAGGCCTTGGACAGGGTCGGCAGCGATTCGTCGACCGGGTTGGAGGAGGCCGGTGCCTGGGTGCGCGGGTCCACCGTACAGAACTGGCCGCCGATCCCGTTGAGCTGCTGGCCGACCATTTGCCCGTGGCCGATGCTGCAGGCGAACACATTGAACAGGACGCAGCAATAGAGCATCCAGGCAATGAGCGAGCGATCGGTTCGGGCGAATTTCATGGGGCGGCACTTTACCATCGCAGGCGACGAACGTACTTACAAAAACGCGCGAGCGGGTCCATTCTTCAGCAACATTTTTTGCCATGGACGTTTGCATATGAATGTTTTGATCGCGCAATGGATGGCAGGAGCCTTCCTGCTGATCAGCCTGATCCACCTGTACTGGGCCGCCGGCGGCAAGCGCGGTAGCGAGGCGGCGATTCCCCAGGTGCCGGGCAGGACGCCGGGCGAGCTGGAGCCGGCGTTCAAGCCTTCGGGGTTCGCCACCTTGCTGGTGGCGGTGGGCCTGCTGCTGATCGCGATGCTGGTGTGCCTGCGGGTGGGCCTGTACCTGCCGACGGTGAGCCACCCGGCGCTGCAATGGGTGATCAGCGCGATGGCCTTGCTGATGTTCGCCCGGGCCATCGGCGATTCGAACCTGGTGGGGTTCTTCAAGGAGGTCAGCGAGTCCAGGTTCGCCCGGCTGGACACCTTGTTCTATTCGCCGCTGTGCGTGGTGCTGGGGGCGGGGTTGCTGGTGGTGGCCTGGAACTGAGTGCCTCCCTCTTGTAGGAGCGAGCTTGCTCGCGAAAAAAGCCGGTTCAACGGATTCCCGCAGATGGTCCGCGTCATCGTTGACGTTCATCGCGAGCAAGCTCGCTCCTACAAAGGGCGCGTGTGGCGGGCATCCCTCAACTGCCGCTTTCGCTACGCCGGCTGCTGACCTCCGCCGGCACATCGTCGCCGGCCATGCGCTTGCGGAACAGCGCCGCCCGCGCCAGCAGCAGGGTGGTCACCGGCACGGTGATCGACAGCAGGATCGGAATCAGCCAGGCGTGCAGCACAGGCCCCGAGTTCATCCCCGAGAAATACAGGATCGACGCCAGGGCCACGCACCAGGCGCCCAGGGTCGAGGCCAGGGCCGGTGGGTGCATGCGCTGGAAGTAGTCCTTCATGCGCAGCATGCCGATGGCGCCGATCAGGGCGAAGGCGCTGCTGAGCACCAGCAGGATCGCCACCGGTATCTCGATCCACCACGACAGTTCACTGACGGCATTCATTCGATCACCTCGCCACGCAGGAGGAATTTGGCCAGGGCGAAGGAGCCGACGAAGCCGAACAGGGCGATCAGCAGCGCCGCCTCGAAGTAGGTGTCGCTGGCATAACGGATGCCCAGCACCAGCATCATCAGCATCGCCAGGATGTACAGGTAGTCCAGGGCCAGGACCCGGTCCTGGGCCGAGGGGCCCTTGAACAGCCGGACCAGGGTCAGGACCATGGCCACGGAAAACAGGAACAGGCTGAGCAGGATCGCGTTCGTGAGCAGGGCACTCATTCGAAGATCTCCATCAACGGACGCTCGTAGGTCGTCTTGAAGTGCTGGATGAAAGCCGCTTCGTCGTCCAGGTCGAACACATGCAGCAGCAGGATGCTGCGGTCCAGGGACAGCTCGGACCACACCGTGCCCGGCACCACCGTGGTGATGGTCGAGAGCGCGGCCAGGCCGTTGGCGTCGCGCAGGTCCAGGGGGATCTTGACGAAGCGCGAGCGCGGCGGGCGGCGTCCGGCGTTGAGCACGCCCCAGGCCACGGCCAGGTTCGACAGCAGCACATCGCGGCCGACCAGCAGGAACAGGCGCAGGATGGTCGCGGGGCGGCGGATGCGGATCGGCAGCGGGCGCAACGGCCGCATCATCAACGGCGCGCAGAAGCCCAGGAGCGCGCCGAGCAGCAGGTTGCCGGGGCTGACGGACAGGTTCAGCACCAGCCACAGCAGCCACAGCGCCAGGGACAACCAGGGCGCGGGGAACAGGCGCTTCATGGCTGCACCTCCTGCAACGCCGCCTGGGCCTCGGGGCTGGGGACCGCCCGGGTGCCGAGCACGGCCATCACATATTGCTGCGGGTCGTTGAGGCTGTCGGCGGCGGCCTGGGTAAAGCGCAGCAGCGGCTCGGCCTTGACGGTCAGCAGCATGCACAGCCCTAGCAGGGCGATGATCGGAACGCACTCGAAGCGCCGCAGCAGCGGCGACGGCCGTTCTTCCGGGCTCCAGAAGCGCTGGATGCCCAGGCGCGAAAAGGCGATCAGCGACGCCAGGCCGGAGAGGATCAGCAAGGCCAGCAGGCCCCAGGCGGCGCCGGACAGCGGCGCATCGCTGGCCTGGCCCAGCCCGGTGGGGTTCAGCAGGGCGCCGATCAGGCTCAGCTTGCCGATGAAACCCGACAGCGGCGGCATGCCGATGATCAGCAGCGCACAGGCAATGAAGCTCAGGCCGAGGAAGGCCATGGTCCAGGGAATCACCTGGCCGACCACGGCTTTGCGCTCGTCGTCGAGGTTGGTGCCCGGTGGCGGTTGCAGCGACTCCTGAGGCCGGGGCAGGGCTTCGGCCTCGTCGTCCAGGGGGATTTCGTTGGCCGAGCGCGAGCGCTCGATCAGCTCCGCCAGGAGGAACAGCGCGCTCAGGGCCAGGGTCGAGCTGACCAGGTAGAACAGCGCGCCGGCGATCAGCCTGGGCTGGGCGAAGCCAATCGCTGCCAGGAGGATCCCGGCCGAGACCAGGATGCTCAGGCTGGCCATGCGTTCCAGGCGCTGCGCGGCGAGGATCGCCAGGGCCGCGCAGACGATGGTCGCCATGCCGCCGTAGATCAGCCAGTCGCCGCCGAAGTAGGCCGAGGCCCCGGCCTGCCCGGAGAACAGCAGGGTCCACAGGCGCAGCAGGGTGTAGACGCCGACCTTGGTCATGATCGCGAACATCGCCGCCACCGGCGCGCTGGCCGCGGAGTAGGCCGGCACCAGCCAGAAGTTCAGCGGCCAGATGCCGGCCTTGGCCAGGAACGCGGTGGCGAGGATCGCCGCGCCGGCGTGCAGCAGGCCGCGGTCGGCTTCCGGCACCAGCGGGATCTTCAGCGCCAGGTCGGCCATGTTCAGGGTGCCGGTGACGCCGTAGATCAGCGCCGCGCCGATCAGGAACAGCGACGAGGCCAGCAGGTTGATCGCCACGTAGTGCAGGCCGGCGGACACCCGCGCGCGGCCCGAGCCGTGGAGCATCAGGCCGTAGGAGGCGGCCAGCAGCACTTCGAAGAACACGAACAGGTTGAACAGGTCGGCGGTCAGGAAGGCGCCGTACAGGCCCATCAGCTGGATCTGGAACAGCGCGTGGAAGCTGGCCCCGGCGCGGTCCCAGCGGGCCATGGCGAACAGCAGGGCGCTGACGCCGATGATCCCGGTGAGTACCAGCATCAGCGCCGACAGGCGATCGACCACCAGCACGATGCCGAACGGCACCTGCCAGTTGCCCGGCAGGTACACGCCGACGGAGCCGGGCACGCCGGTCTGCTGGGTCCAGTACAGCAACAGCACGGAGATGCCCAGGCCGAGCATGCTGGAGAACAGGTTGATCTTGGCTTTGAGCGGGCGATGTTTCTCGCCGAGCATCAGCATCACCGCGGCGGTCAGCAGCGGCAGCAGGATAGGCGCGACGATCAGGTGCGGCATCAGGCTCATTCCTTGGGCTCCCGGCCATCCACATGGTCGGTGCCGGTCAGGCCCCTGGACGCCAGCAGCACCACCAGGAACAGCGCGGTCATGGCGAAGCTGATGACGATCGCCGTGAGCACCAGCGCCTGGGGCAGCGGGTCGGTGTAGTGCAGCAGGTCCTGGGGCACGCCGTCCTTGATGATCGGCTCCTTGCCGATGAACAGGCTGCCCATGCTGAAGATGAACAGGTTGACCCCGTAGGACAGCAGGCACAGGCCCATCACCACCTGGAAGGTCCGTGGCCGCAGCACCAGCCAGACGCCGGAGGCCGCCAGCACACCAATGGCAATTGCAATGACTTCTTCCATCAGGCAGTGGCTCCTGTCTTGGCAAGGGATTTGGACGGGCTCGGCTTGTGCGCCCGCACCGACTGGTGCGCCAGCGCGGTGAGGATCAGCAGGGTCGAGCCGACCACCACGGCATACACGCCGATGTCGAAGAACAGCGCGCTGGCGATATGGATATCACCGAGCAGCGGCAGGTCCAGGTGCAGGGTGTGGGTGGTCAGGAACGGGTAGCCGAACGCCAGGGCGCCGAGCCCGGTCAGGGTGGCGCACAGCAGGCCGGTGCCCATCCAGCGCAGCGGTCGCAGGCTCATCTGGGCCTCGACCCACTGGGTGCCGGCGACCATGTATTGCAGGATGAACGCCACCGACATCACCAGGCCGGCGACGAAACCGCCGCCCGGCAGGTTGTGGCCGCGCATGAACAGGTAGAACGACACCACCAGGGCGATCGGCAGCAGCAGGCGCACCAGCACCGCCGGCACCATCATGAAGCCCAGGGCGGTGTCGCTGGCCTGGCGCGGGTTGACCAGGTCGGTGACCACGTCGGGCGCCAGCAGGCGCTGCTGGGCCGGCAGTTGCATGCTTTCCTTCGGTGGGCGGAAGCGCCGCAGCAGGGCGAACACGGTCAGGGCCACGGCCGCCAGCACGGTGATCTCGCCGAGGGTGTCGAAGCCGCGGAAGTCCACCAGCATCACGTTCACCACATTGCTGCCACCGCCTTCCGGCAGGGCGCGGCTGAGGTAGAACGAGGAAATGTCATTGGGGGTCTGGCGGGTCAGCATGGCGTAGGACAGCACGGCCATGCCCAGGCCGACGGCGATCGACAGCAGCAGGTCGCGCAGGCGGCGGGCACGGGCCTTGGGCACGCTGCTCGGCAGTGGCGAGACGTCCTCGATCCGCCGTGGCAGCCAGCGCAAGCCGAGCAGGATCAGCACCGTGGTCACCACTTCTACCACCAGCTGGGTCAGGGCCAGGTCCGGCGCGGAGAACCAGACGAAGGTCACGCAGGTCATCAGGCCGCAGACGCTGACCATGGTCAGGGCCGCCAGGCGGTGGTACTTGGCTTGCCAGGCGGCGCCCAGGGCGCAGGCGATGGCCAGCAGCCAGAGGGTGACGAAGACGATGGAGCCCGGGATCTTCGGCCGGTCGCCCCAGCTCAGGCTGCTGTAGAGCATCGGGATCAGGCCGGCCAGCACCGCCACCAGCACCAGCAGGAACAGCTGGGTCTGCAGGCGCTTGGTGCTGATGTGCCGCTCCAGGCGCCGGGCCAGGCGCATCATGCTCACCAGGCTGCGCTCGAACAGGCGCTTGCCGTTGAAGCGGCCAATGAGCGGTGGGTAGGCGAAGTGGCCGCGCACCAGCGGGGCGCGCAGCAGCAGGTAGAGCACGATGCCAGCGGACATGGCGATCAGGCTCATGATGATCGGCGCATTCAGGCCGTGCCAGATCGCCAGGCTGTACTCCGGCAGGGTGCCGCCGACCACTGGCTGGGCGGCCGCGGCCAGCAGCGGGCCGACCATCTGCGCCGGGAAGATCCCCACCAGCAGGCAGGTGAACACCAGCAGCTCCACCGGCGCGCGCATCCAGCGCGGTGGCTCGTGGGGCGTATGCGGCAGGTCTTCGGCCGGTTTACCGAAGAACACATCCACGGTGAAGCGCAGGGAGTAGGCGACGCTGAAGGTCCCGGCGATGGTGGCGATCACCGGCAGGGCGGCCTCGACCCAGGCGGTGGAATTGATGAACACCGTCTCGGCGAAGAACATCTCTTTTGACAGGAAACCGTTGAGCAGCGGCACGCCGGCCATGGAGGCGCTGGCGACCATGGCCAGGGTCGCGGTGAACGGCATCAGCTTGATCAGGCCGTTGAGCTTGCGGATGTCGCGGGTGCCGCTTTCGTGGTCGATGATGCCGGCGGCCATGAACAGCGAGGCCTTGAAGGTGGCGTGGTTGAGGATATGGAACACCGCGGCCACCGCGGCCAGCGGGCTGTTCAGGCCCAGCAGCAGGGTGATCAGGCCCAGGTGGCTGATGGTCGAGTAGGCCAGCAGGCCCTTGAGGTCGTTCTGGAACATCGCGCAGTAGGCGCCCAGCACCAGGGTCGCGGCACCGGCACCGCCGACGATCCAGAACCATTCTTCGCTGCCGGACAGCGACGGCCAGAGGCGGGCAAGGAGGAAGACCCCGGCCTTGACCATGGTCGCCGAGTGCAGGTAGGCCGACACCGGTGTCGGCGCAGCCATGGCGTGGGGCAGCCAGAAGTGGAAGGGGAACTGTGCGCTTTTGCTGAGGGCGCCGATCAGGATCAGGGGCAGGAGGATGGGGTAGAGGGCGTGGGCTCGGATGAGATCTCCGGCAGCCAGGACCTGGTCCAGGTCGTAGCTGCCGACCACATGGCCGAGCAGCATGACCCCCGCCAGCAGGCACAAGCCCCCCGCGCCGGTGACCATCAGCGCCATGTAGGCGCCGCGCCGGGCATCGGAGCGGTGGTGCCAGTAGCCGATCAACAGGAAGGAGAACAGGCTGGTCAGTTCCCAGAAGAACACGATCTGGATCAGGTTGCCGGAAATCACCAGGCCGAGCATGGCGCCCATGAAGGCCAGGAAAAACGCGAAGAAGCGCGGCACCGGGTCTTCCGGCGACATGTAGTAGCGCGCGTAGAGCGACACCAGGGTGCCGATGGCCAGCACCAGCATGGAGAACAGCCAGGCGAAGCCGTCCATGCGCAGGACGAAGTTCAGGCCGAGGCTGGGCAGCCAGTTGAATTCTTCACGGATCACGCCGCCATGGGCGATCTGCGGGTACATCGAGGCCACCGCCACGGTACCGGCCAAGGCGACCAGGCCTGCCAGCAGGGACTCGGTGTTACGCGCGTTGTGCGGCAGCAGGGCCGCCAGACAGCTGCCGATAAAAGGCAGAAGCAGTAGAACTATCAGGGACATAGGCTTCTAATCTGCGGGAAATTGTGATGCATCATACGTGCCGACTCTGTGATCACCAACCTTGAAGCTGTGGCAGGATCCTACAAAGACGGGCGCATGACCTTTAAAAGTAGGGGGAATTGGCTGTTTGCCTGATGGAAAGAGGAGAAAGCGCAGTATCTATGAGGTTTGTGATGTTTGTGCCAGCGGATCGCGAGCAA